>NZ_KI912584.1:7902-13562 GCF_000519125.1 Desulfocurvus vexinensis DSM 17965 | reverse complement strand
ATCGAGACCCGGACCGGCAAACACACCCGCATCGTGCCGACGCTGCCAGAAAAGGCGCGGAAGCTGGTCACCGGTCTGGTGGACCTGATCCTGTTCTGCGACCTGGACATGAAAACCGGCGAGGACGGCAAGCCGGTATGGCAGCGCGTGATGCGCACCAAGCCCAGTCCCAATTACGACGCTGGTGACCGCACCGGCCGACTCCCCGAAGTCATTCCCCTCGATTTTTCGAGCTTCATGAAAGCGTTCAACAACACGGCAGCCGGAGCTGCGGCGAGTGCCGCCCGGCCGAAGCCGGAGCCGACCGCGAGTGCGGCGGCGAAACCCCAACAGTAAGGAGATCCAACCATGGAACACTACGAAAACCAGTCCAACAGCAACCTCGACCTGGCGCAGTTCGACGACGCCTTCGAAACCGCCGAAGTCGAGGAACGCGAGTTCGAGGCTGTCCCCGACGGTAAATACCAGGTCAACGTCGACCGGGTCGAACTGACCCGCGCCCAGACTTCGGGCAATCCAATGCTCAAGTGGACCCTGCGCATTCTCGCGCCGACCCACAAGGGCCGTCTGCTCTGGCGCAACAACGTCATGGCCAGCAACGAGAACATCAAGTGGCTCAAGCAGGACCTCTACACCTGCGGGCTGCAGCTTCAGAAGCTCTCCGACCTGCCGGGCCACCTCGAGCAGCTTCTCAACATCAAGCTGGAGGTGACCAAGCGCACTCGCGGTGAAAACGAGAACATCTACTTCAACCGTCGCATTGTCATGGCCGACGATACCGGGGCTCCCGGCGCGGCGATGGACGACATGATCCCGTTCTGATGATGGACCGGATCACCGTTGTCGTCGACACCCGCGAACAGGAGCCCTACAGCTTCGATAGCGACAAAATTTCGGCGGTTCGCAAGGCGCTGCCCGCCGGTGATTACTCACTGGTCGGCCTCGAGGAACGGGTGGCGGTGGAGCGCAAATCCCTGACGGATTTCGTCTCCACCGTCATCCGGGGGCGAAAGCGGTTTCACCGCGAGTTGGAAAAGCTCTCAGCCTACGAATCCGCCTGCGTGGTTGTCGAATGCAACTTTCGCGATCTGGTCGATGGCCGCTACCGCAGCGATGCCCACCCGCACGCGCTGATCGGAACGGTCGCCTCCATCGTCGTCGACTTCGGTGTCCCCGTCTACTTCTGCTCGGACCGGCAGGCCGCCTGCCGTTTTGTCGAGGAGTACCTGACACGTTTTCACCGGAGGATCGCGAGATGCCAAAAAGAAATGAGAGTAACCCGGCGCGACTCCGGGGAAGAATAGAGCGCGTTTACTATGCCGGACCCAAGTTCTCCGCAGGCCGACTGCTCACCCCGACCGGTGAGGAAGTCCAGTTCGCGGGCAATTTGTTCGCCCGGGAAAATCAGCCTGTGGTCCTGCTCGGGTCGTGGGCCACCCATCCCAAATACGGCCGTCAGTTCAAGGTCGACGGGATGGAGCACGACCTCGAACTCGATCCGGAGGGGCTGATCCACTATCTGGCCAACCATCCGGAGATCAAGGGCATTGGTCCGGCCAAGGCCAGATTGATCGTCGAGAGTTTCGGCGACGCCTTTGAAGAAACCCTTCTGAATGACCCCGAGCGCATCGCGCTCAAAGCTCGGCTGCCCTTGGATGCTGCCCGGCGGCTGCGTGACGAATGGTTGAAGAACCGCAGCGTCAACGCCGTCATGGCCTGGTTGTCGGCATTCGGACTGACCCATCATCAGGTCACCACTCTGGTCGAAAGACTCGGCGGCAACTGCCTCGATATTCTGAAGGAAGACCCGTACATCCTCATTCGGGAGATCCGGGGATTCGGCTTCAAGAAGGTCGATAAGATCGCCCGCAAGCTTGGCACCCCCAAGGACCACACCCCTCGTATCCGCGCTGGGTTGAATTTCTGCGTCCGTGAAGCCCTGGACAATGGTCACTGCTGGATCGAATACGAGGATCTGGTGGACCAGGCCAATCTGCTGCTGGTCATGGATGCCCTGGACAGCCGGGTCCGCATCGAGAGCGCCCTCGACGCGCTCATCGAAGAACAGGCGCTTGCCTGCGATTCCCACGGCGGACGTTTCGTGGTCGCTCTGCCGGAGATCGTCCGCATGGAGCGGGAGCTGGCCTTGTTGTTCGGCCAGGCCGAAACACCGAATCCTCATTTCCAGTCCGTCAAGAAACTCGATGCCCTGATTCGGCGCTGCGCATCAACGCTGAACGAGAAGCAGCTCGACGCGGTCCGCTCGGCCCTCCAGCACAGCATCAGCCTGATTTCGGGTGGAGCCGGTTCGGGCAAGAGCTACACCATTTCGGTCATCAACACCATCTGCGAGGAGAGCGACCTGGAGGTCGTGCTCGCCGCGCCGACCGGCAAGGCCGCCAAGCGCCTGGAGGAAGTCAGCGGTCGCAGCGGCACCACCATTCACCGTCTGCTCGGCTATGACGGCAAGGGTTTCTCGCGCAGCAAGGAGAATCCCATCGATGCCGACGTCTTGGTGGTCGACGAGTTTTCGATGGTCGACGTGCCGCTGGCCTGGCACCTGTTCGAGGCGGTCGATTTGTCGCGGACCACGGTGCTGCTGGTCGGGGACCACAACCAGCTTCCGCCGGTGGGACCCGGAAACATACTGCGCGATCTGATCCAGACACGCGCCATCCCCACGGTCATCCTCGACAAGGTCGTGCGCCAGGCTGGCGTCCTCAAGGAGAACTGCACCGCCGTTCTTAAGGGCGAGGTGCGCAAGACCAGCGAGGCGTCGGTATCCGGATGCCGGGATTGGTACCTGGTAGATCAGTTCACCGATCCGATGGCTGCACGCTCGTTCCTGCTGGAGCTGTTTCAGGAGCGGCTCGACACCCTGGGATTCGACATCATCAAGGACGTGCAGGTGCTGACGCCGACCCACAAGGGACCGCTCGGCACCAAGGAACTGAACGAGGAACTGCAGCGGCTCATCCAGCGCAAGCTCTGGAACACCGAGGTGCCGCCGGTCGCCATGGGCCGCCGCGCCCCGTTTCTCAAGCACGACAAGGTCATCCAGACCCGGAACAACTACGATCTGAACGTGATGAACGGGGCCATCGGCTATGTGGTCGATGTCCTCGCGAACGGCACCCTGGTCATCGACTTCGACGGCATGCCGGTGGAGCTGGAGAAGGGTTCGCCCGACCTGCAGGATCTGCAGCTCGCCTATGCGCTCACCATCCACAAAACCCAGGGTTCCGAGTTCCCCTGCGCCGTCGTGGTGATCCACAAGGCGCATTCCTTCATGCATCACCGCAACCTGCTCTACACCGGGGTGACCCGCGCCCGGCGCACCGCCATTGTCCTGGGCGACCATTGGGGCATCCAGAACTGCGCCAAGCGTTGCCAGGTGGATGACCGCCGGACCTTCCTGCCCCTGTTTCTGGACGCCGCCCAGCACGCGGATGCCGATTCCGCCCGTGTCGCGGAGGCCGAATGAGCATGGGCGGAACGGATAACGTCAGGGAGTATTACCGGCTCGTCACCGAGATGGACATCGGTGACGTGGCCCGGGAACTCCTGCCGGGACGGATCACCCAGGAAACCGGTCAGCGTTTGATGTGCGACTGCCCCAACCATCAGAGCCAGTCGCGCCTGGCGCTGCACGTGATGCTCGACAAGCAGGGCTGGTACTGCTTCGGCTGCGGAGTCGGCGGTGACGTGCTGCAACTCGTGGAGTTCATTCAGACGGGCTCGGTCACCGCCGGGCAATCCGGTCCGATGCCGGACAGCCACCGTCAGGCCCGGGACTATCTCGCCAAGAAGGCGGGCTTGCCGCCGCTGTCGCGCTATGGCCTCAGCCAGGAGCGTCTCGCCCAGACGGAGGCCGACCGCGCCTTCGAACTGCGGGTCAAGGACGCGCTGACCTCGCTGGCCAGGCTTTACCACGCCAGACTCAAAGAGTCGCCGGAGGTCCTCGACTGGCTGAAATCCAAATACGCCCTGAGCGAGGAGACCATCGACGATCTCCTGATCGGCTACGCGGACAACGCGTCCGGCGCGGTCGCCCAACTGACCGGGGGTGAGGACGGTTTCTCCAAACGGGAGCTCGCCGCCACCGGCGCTTTCCGTCCCACCAGCCAGGACGGCCTGACGCCATTTTTCGAGCGCCGGATCGTCTTTCCCTACTGGAGCCGTGGCCGGGTGGTGTTCATGATCGGCCGCAAGACGCCGTGGACCCCGGACGTGGGCTGGGAGCAAGGGAAATACAAGAAACTGCCGGTTCACGACGAGCACCAGCGGCCTTACGTCGCCGACTTCATCAACAACGCGCTGCTGTTCAACGAGGACTGCCTGCTGGCGAGGCCCGGCAAGGTGATCATCACCGAGGGGGTGACCGATTGCCTGGCGCTGATGCAACTGGGCCTGCCCACCGTATCGCCGGTCACCGTCCGCATCCGGGCCGCCGATTGGGAGCGCCTGATCCCCAAACTGCGCGGCGTCGAAACCGTCTACATCTGCCAGGACAACGAACTCTCCCAGGCCGGTCTCAAAGGGGCGCTGCAAACCGCTCGTACCCTGGCCGAACACAAGATCGACACCCGCCTGGTGACGCTGCCTTTGTCGGAAACACAGATCTCGGCCCGGCAGGAGCTGACCGAACGGTTCAGCCTGACGGCGAGCGTGGGGCCGAAGGAGCTGGCCAAGCTGCTGGCGGGACGGCCCGCCGAGGAAATCCAGGCGGCCGAGGCGCTTCTCGCCACCGCCAAGATCGACGTCAACGATTACATTGCCGCCGGGCATACCCGGGAGGATTTCGAACGCCTGCTCGCCGAAGCCAGCACGCCCATCGAGTTCGGCGTGCGCTCGCTGCCCGAGGGCGCTGAAGAAGAGGAACGCAACCGCCTGCTCGAACCTATCCTGGGGGAGATTTCCGAGCAGTCTCCGCTGGAACAGGCCCGTCTGCTGAAGCTGGTGCAGGAGCGCATCGGCGGTGGTGTTTCGATGGCCACCCTCAAAGAGCAGATCCGCGCCATCCAGAAGGACCGTAAAGTCGAGTTCCGCAACGAAAAGAAGAAGGCCAAGCGGATGTCCGGCGCGATGCCCGGATCGTGCCGCGCCCGGGTCGACGAGGTGCTGATCGACACGGAACTGGAGAACGGTGCTCCCGACTACACCCTGGCCGCCGAGGCTGCCTACGACTGGTTCAACGCCAACGGTGCCCAGTTCTTTCACACCCTGCAGGGCGAGCCGTTCATGTATTTCGACAACGCCATCTACTGGATGGATTCACCGGACCGGGGCCGCAAGCGCCATTACGCGGCCATGCTCTACAAGCACACGGGTATGGTGCCGACCACGGGCGGCGGACGGACATTTTTCGAGGTGCTGCCCAGCCTGGCCATGATCCGTGGCCAGGTGCGCGACCATTTCTCCTGGCTGCACACCGATGTGGCCTCCTACACCGTCTATTTCAATCTGAACAACCCGGAGCACGAGATCGCCAAGATCACCCCGGACGAGATCCGGATCATGAAGAACGGCGGCAACGAGGACGGCATCATCCTGGACGGCTCGCGGAAGATGAAGCCGCTGAAATTCCTGCCCGACGCCGACCTCGAAGAGGCGGACCGGCTCCTGGTCGATCTGCTGGTGGGCAACATGACCTGTCCGCA
>NZ_KI912584.1:0-6952 GCF_000519125.1 Desulfocurvus vexinensis DSM 17965 | reverse complement strand
CTGCTGAACACCACCGGCATCGAGCCGCTGTGCGGGGAACTTTCGGAGATCCTGTCGAGGTCCTTCGTCATCAACTTCGACCTCGCCAACCAGGCCAGCGACTGCTTTCTGGAATCGGAGGTCATCTCGGCCATCCAGCAGAACCGGGATCTGATCATCTCGGCCATCATGAAGCGGACCAGCCATGTGCTGGCGATGATCCGGGACGGAGCCCAGAAACAGGTCATGCGCCTGCTGCACCGAACCATGCCGACCCATGGCAAGCGCCGTTGCAACGACTATCTGAGCCTGATGTACCTGATGATGCTGGCCGGGTCCGAGGATCACGAGGTGACTACCGGACTTGAGGATCTGAGCCCGCTGTTCATCGAGCAGATACATTCCATCAACGACACCAGCCAGGAGATGGCCCGGGAGTCGAACCCCATCGCCACGGCGCTGGCGTCGCTCTTCCACGCTTATCGGAACGCGGTGGAGCTGGACGAGAAGGCCCGCTACGGCGAGGACGACCGGGCAAACCATGTGGTGGGGTTCATCGAACGCTACCAGGTGAGGTTCGAGAACGAGAACACCATGGAACCGGTGTCTGCGGGAAGGCTGCTCGCGGCTCTGCGCAGGGTCGGCCGGGAATTCAACCTCGAGTTCGAATACAAGAAGCCCGCCCAGCTCGGTCGGCGCATCAGCAACGACCTGGACGTCATCCGGGACGCCGGGTTCGACATCGACCGGCAGCGCAACGCCCACACCAAGAACTTCGAGTACCGGATCAGTAGCAAGGGTGTTTAAAGAGATATTTTCTCTTTTAGATTGACTTTACGCCCGCCCATGCCTATATTAAGGCATGATAAAGCGAATATTTCACTTTAGGAGGCGGTAAGATGATAGTCAGTTTCTCACTCGAAAACTGGATGTCCTTCCGCAACCAGGTCACATTTTCGATGGTCGCCAGCAGGGAGCGCCAGCATGGAGACAGGGTTCCCAAGCTCGGCAAGTACCAGACGAGAGTTCTTCCGGTTGCGGCAATTTATGGTGGCAACGCGTCGGGCAAGACCAACTTTTTCAAGGCCCTGAGTTTCGCCAAGGCGCTGGTCGTCAAAGGAACCCAGCCCGACAGCCTGATTCCTGTCGAGCCGTTCCGGCTGGACGCCAAGGTGGCCGATCAGCCGTCACGGTTTGGCTTCGAGTTGCTGATCGACGAGATCATTTACGAGTTCAGCTTCGCGGTGACCCGCAAGGCGGTTCTGGAAGAGAAGCTGGTGGCCATTACGAGCACCAGTGAAAAGGTGCTCTACCACCGTCGGGACGGAAAGCCCAACTTCGATGATTCCCTGGCCAAGGACCAGTTCCTCCAGTTCGCCTTCAAAGGGACCCGGGACAACCAACTCTTTCTGACCAACTCGGTTTCCCAGAAGGTCGACAATTTCCGGCCGGTCTACGACTGGTTCAAGGACACACTCGAGCTGGTCGCGCCCGATTCTCGCTTCGAACCTTTCGAGCAGTTCCTCGACGAGGGGCATCCGCTCTACTCGACCATGAACGAGATGCTGCCGCAGCTCGACACCGGCATCGCGCACCTGGGTGGCGAGGAGATCCCTTTCGAGAACATTCCGCTGCCCGAGCCACTGAAGACCAAGCTGCAGGAAGACGTCAAGGAAGGCATGACCGTTCGTCTGCTGACCGAGCCGATCAACGAGCGATTTGTGGTGACCCGCAAAGGTGGTGAACTGATCGCCAAGAAGCTGGTGACCTATCATCCGAAGGCGGACGGCACGGAAGCCAAGTTCGAGATCCGTCAGGAGTCGGACGGCTCACAGCGGGTGATCGATCTACTGCCCGCGTTTCTTGAGCTGTCGGCCCAGGTCTCGAAGAAGGTCTACGTGATCGACGAGGTCGACCGTAGCCTGCACACGCTGCTGACACGCAGATTGCTCGAAGCGTACCTCACCAATTGCTCCACGGAAACCAGAACGCAGTTGCTGTTGACCACCCATGACGTGCTGCTCATGGATCAGCAACTCCTGCGCCGTGACGAGATGTGGGTAGCCGAAAGAGATGCCACCGGAGCTTCGAACCTGCTCTCCTTCAGCGAGTACAAGGATGTCCGATACGACAAGGACATCCGCAAGAGCTACCTGCAGGGGCGACTGGGTGGAATTCCCCGGATTCTCTTGGGAGGCGCTTTGACCAATCCCTGCCTCACCGAGGAAAGTGAGGGGGATGACTGATGCCACCGAAGAGACGCAGATTCCAGAGACCCCTCGGCGAGCGTCGCTACCGCAAACTGTTCGTGATCGCGGTGGAAGGCGTGAAGACCGAGCCGCAGTATTTCGCCATCTTCAATGACCAACAGTCGGTGATCCGGGTGAACTGCCTCAAAGGCAGTCATGATAGTTCTCCTCCGCAGGTACTGAAGCGGATGGAGGACCATCTCCGGCAGGAGGAACTGAGATCCTCCGACGAAGCCTGGCTCGTGGTGGACAAGGATCAGTGGACCGACGAACAGTTGGACCAGCTTCATGCCTGGGCTCAGGCACGCGACAATTACGGCTTCGCCCTCAGCAACCCCAAGTTCGAATACTGGTTGCTGCTTCATTTCGAGGACGGCACCGGCATCGCATCGTCACGGGATTGCAGCGACCGGCTGAAGCGGCATCTTCCCGGTTACGACAAGGGGATCGACGCACGCAAGATCACCCGCGACCGAATCGATGAGGCCATCCGCCGCGCCAGGCTGCGCGACAATCCTCCCTGTGCCGACTGGCCACGAGCCCTTGGCGGCACCACGGTTTACAAGCTGGTCGAAAACATTCTCCAGGTCTGAACCTCAACCAATTCGATCCCCAATCATCCAGGACGCTCTCGGGCGTCCTTTTCTGTTGCGGTGGTGCGGTGATCACCGTTGTCCCTTGCGGTGGATGACCACCGCACGCCAAACCCTTGCCAGACAAGGCTTTCATGGCCTTTGCGGTGGTTGCGGTGGTAAATCCAGAGGTCTCACCCCCTATGGGTTGAAATATTTTTTCTACCTACCAACCCGACATCCCACGCCAGGCAAATTCCGGCCCAGCGTGAGAGACATTCCCCAAATACCACCGCAACCACCGCACTCTATCTTCTCTTTCTTCATAACTATCTAAAAACAAATAACAAACAAAGAACCATACCCTGCGGTGGGACGAGAAAACCTTTCACCGCATAACCACCGCAGCCACCGCACGTATCCACCGCAGCAGATGGTCACCGACGGTTTCAGGGCAGCTCCGGTAAGTAACGGGAAAAGCGATTAACCCGTATTTCTGGAGCCTGAAACCATGAGCCTTCTGAAAACCATGATCAAGCACACCGCCGGTGGGCAGGACGCCTCGGCAGGATGTGAAACCCCATCATTACCACCGCAACCACCGCAGCCCGCAATCTATGTCTCCACCGGGCTCGAGGTCCACGAGATCGAGGACGCTCGCGACTGGCCTGAAGACAAGGAGATCGACGGTACGCTGTGTCGCCGCCTGTCGCCTGAATACTTTGCCTGGCTACGTTCCCGCATGGTCACAGCCCAAGCCGCTCACAAGGCCGGAAAGCTCCCCGAGGATGCCTGGAATACGCTGCGGCAGCGATTCAACGCCCTGCAGGAGCTGGCCATCCGGGAGTTCGGCAAGGATAGCCTGCAGGAGGTCCTGCACTCCTTTTCCCCGAAGAACTACCGGCCACCCGCGTTTCGTCCCGAGTCCCAGAAGAAACCCGTCGAAGTTCCAAGAAAGGACTGGATTTATCCCGGGAACCAAGCTTGGAAATGTAAGCAGCCGGTGACTTCCCAGGCTGTCGCCAAGGTCGACGCCATCCGTGAGGAGGCCATGGCCAAGGGCTGGTCCGAGGCACGCCTCTATCAGAACCAGGGCCGATTCCGGTTTCCCTGCGGCGAGGACTACGGTCTGGTCTGTTTCGTCGATGGCGATCAGGAGATTGGCGAGGTCACCGAGCGTTTTATCGAAATTGTCCACGGGCCGAAGTCCGGGCGTCCCAGCACGCTGCGGTTCTACAACCCGGACGTGCCGCAGCCGTGGATGAAGAAAGTGGAGGATTGAGCCGTGAAGAAAAAGAAACGCTACGCCAACGCCAAGGATGTCCTGCCCGAGGAACTCTTCGAGCAGATCCAGAAGCACTACACCGGGATTCTCTGGGTCCCGGCACCGAGCCGCTTTTACCAGGAGCGCCGCGACCTGGTGCTTGCCCTTCATCTGCAGGGGATCAGCAGCCAGGAGATCTCCAACCTCGCTGGAGTGACCACTCGCCGGGTCAACCAGATCATCGCCGCCGAACGAAAACAGGACCGGGACCGACAGTTGGCCGCCGCTTCCGGTAAGTAACCCCTGAACCGGCGGGAGCGCGTTTGGAGGCTAAATCGGTCTCCCGCTCGGCATCCCGGCATAAAAGAACAAACATTGGCAGGAAATCGATGTGACTTTGAGCAAACCTGACAAAGAGACAATGGACCGCTGGCACCGCAACGAGGGCAAGACAGAACCGCCCCGGCGCGGCCCTGGTGCGCCTGAAGGCAACCAGAACCGCCTGCGCCACGGCATCTTTGCCGACCGCTGTCTGACCCCGGAAGAAAAGGTCATGTTCGACGTGATCATCGAGCGCCTCAACCAGGACTTCGTGTTCAACAAGTCCAGTGACTTCCTTCAGGTCGAACTGGTGGGCGTCTACTCCGTCAAGCTGGTCCGTGCCCAGATCGAAGGGAACACCCAAGCGGCCGAGAGCCTCGACCGCATGATCCGCTGCCATATGAAGGATCTCAAGACCACCAAGATCGCCCGCGAGGGTGAGGAGCCGCATGGTCCCCAGACCTCTCCAGCAGAATGGGCTGCGGCGCTGCTCGAGAAGGTGGCCGAGGCCGCCGCTGCTCCGGCCGGTAAGACCTCCAGCCGTAAAAAACGCGGAAAGAATTGCGGATAACACCATGGAGGGCTTTTCCGATGACCCCGACGCACGGCGACTTACGGCAGACTGCTTCACCAGGAATTGCGGATAAGACGTGTTCCTTGCACTTTCGGAATCGGCATTCTTCGGCCGCCGATCATCATTTCCACTCCTCTATTTCTTCCTGCAGCTCTCGATACCCGATTGGCATGTGTGCGCATAAGCCGAGCCGCATAAGCCAAGCAGATATTGGCATGTTCACGCCGGGGCTCTCTCACACAACCCAAGTAAATATGGGCATGTCGAGCCCCAGGCAGAACCGGCCAGGCCCCGCAAACAGCCATTTTTTCGGCAGCGGCCCCCACATAAGCCAAGCAGATATTGCCATGTGTGTTCCGCGCCCGGAGCGCACAAGCCAAGCAGTTATAGCGATGTGCGGCCGACAGACAGAAAAGGAGAAATTCCGGTCAATCGATATTTCCCGCTCCGCCCGGGAGGCCGAGAACCATCGTCATGATCATTCATCATCGGCGGATGTGTTCTTCTGCGGGCACTGTCATTCACTGTCTTCGATACTGTCTTCCCCAACGAAAACAGGAGCAGCCGAGGCCGCTCCCATCGTCGGGTCCGGAAGGATCAGAGGCGTTCGAGGGCTTCCTCGAGCTGGCCGTCCACGAGGTGGGTGTAGATCTGGGTGGTGGACACGTCCCGATGCCCCAAGGCCCGCTGCACCACGAGCAGGTCATTGGTCGCGCCGTAGAGGTGGGTGGCGAAGGTATGCCGCAGCCCGTGCGGCGTCAGTTCCTTTTCGATCCCGGCCTTCCGCAGCCAGTGGGCGAGCCGGTTGGCAATCTGCCGCTGGCAGAGTCTGCCGTCCCGGTTCGACAGGAACAGGGCTTCCATTTCCGGGTGGCCATGTCGGCGGCGCTCTGCCAGGTAACGGCGCAGCAATGTGCGGAGGTCGGTCTTGATGAACTTGACCTGCGGTACATTCCCCTTGGCCCGCACCCGCAGATGTTTGGCGTCGAGGTCGATGTCATCCATGTCGAGCGCGGCCAGCTCGCCAAGCCTGATCCCGGTGCCCAGCAGCACCTCGATCATGGCGCGGTCGCGGAGCGCGGAGAAGTCGGTCCGTCCCTTGAGTTCCTTGAGCAGTCGTTTCTTTTCGGCGGTGGTCAGGAACACCGGCAGCTTTCTCGGCAGCCGATGCATGCGGATGGACCGGGCCGGATTGTCATCGACCACGCCAGCCTCGGAGGCCCAGGCGAAAAAGGCCCGCACCGCCGCCTTCATCCGATGGAGCGAGGCCGCCGAGCGTGGGCCGCGCCCGCTCTCGGTGACCGCCCCGGCGGAGAACGCCCGGTCGAGGAGCCCGGCCGTGATCGCCCGGCAGATGATGCCCGGGGCCAGCTCATCGGCAACGCGGGCCACCAGGGCAAGGTCCCGGCGGTATGCGGCTATGGTCGCCGGGGAGCGTCCTTCGGCCGACAGGCGGGCACAGAACGCCTCTGTCGCGCCCGTCAGGTCGAGGTCAGCCGTTCGGTTGCTCATCGCTGGACTCCTTCACCCTGCTGTGACCCATGGGTGTGCTCTTGGGCAGCGGCAGCTCCTCGATGCGCCCCGATTCCCTGGCCCATACCATCATCATGCGGAACACCCGGACGGTCTTGGCGACGGTGCGTTCAGCCCGCTCCTTGCCGTCGGGGAGTTTGAGCAGCAGGTCGGACTTGTAGAACTTGCCGACCTGGGGAAGCCGGATCTCTGTGAGCTGGCGATCCGCCCCGAAGAAGGCCTCCACTACATCGAGGTCCTTCCGGTAGGTGTAAAGGGTCCGCTCTTTCTTTCCGGATTCCCGCAGGTGGCCGATGAAAGCCTCGGCGGCTTGATGCACGGTGCATTCGGTCATGTCGATGTCTCCTTTGTCGGTGGCCCGGTGTGTTCAGGACAGGAACTCGTCCAGCTCCCGCAGCAGTTCCTCGACGTGACCGAGGGAGCCGACGCTCGCCCAGGTGATGTCCGGCTGCTTCGCGTC
>NZ_KI912583.1:22677-133613 GCF_000519125.1 Desulfocurvus vexinensis DSM 17965 | reverse complement strand
TCGGCCAGCTTGCGCACCTCGTCGGCCACCACGGCGAAGCCCCGGCCCGCGTCGCCCGCGCGCGCGGCCTCGATGGCCGCGTTGAGCGCCAAAAGGTTCGTCTGGTCGGCGATGTCGGTGATCACGCCGGTGATGCGCCCGATCTCGGCGGCCTGGCGGTCCAGCCCGGCCAGGACTTCGGCCAGCTCCCGGGCCGACCCGGCCAGGACGTCCACGCCGCGCACGGCGCGGTGCACCAGGTCCACCCCGTCGCGGGCCACGTCGCGGGCCTGGTCCGCCGCCTGGGAGGTGCCTGCGGCGTTGGAGGCGATGTCCATCACCGCGCCCATCATGCGCTCGATGCTGTCGGTGACGGCCACGGTCTGCTCCTTCTGCCGGGCCGCGCCCTTGGCCTGGTCGTCGGCGTAGGCGCTCATCAGCTCCGAGGCCGAGGCCAGGCGCTGGGCCAGCTCGCCCACGGCCCGGGAGGTTTCGCGCAGGGCGTCCTGGCGCGCGGCGGCCTCGTCGGCCCGGGCGGCGTCGGCCCCCGGGGGCAGGAGCTGGACCACGCGCATGCCTCCCGGCCCCGGCGCGCTGTGCACCAGCACGGCCTGGCCCGGCGCGGGCATCTCGGCCAGGGTCGGGGCGCCGGCGGCGGCACGCGCCACCCCGGGGCCCGCCAGGGCTTCCAGGGGCACGCCCTTGGTGCGCCCGGCGGTGCCCAGGGCCGTCAGGCTGGACGAGGCGGCCAGCACGGTCATGTCCGGCCCGCACAGGGCCGTGGGCACGGGCATGGCCTCCAGGGCGCTGTGGAGCGCGGCCAGCTCGGCCTCGGCCCGCGCCAGCCCCGCCGCCACATGCCCGGCCTGCTGCGCGGCGCGGGCCCGCAGGCTGGCCTCGCGCCGGGCTGCGGCGGCGGTCAGCCCCAGGCCGGCGCCTGCGGCCAGGGCCGCGGCCCACCAGGGGCCCAGGAAGGGGGCGGCCAGGATCAGCGCGCACAGGGCGGCGCCCAGCGGCCAGACGGACGAAACGCCGGACGGGGCGTCTTGGGCGCCCTTGGGCGCGGCGGGAAGCGGCAGGGGCATGGCGGCTCCGGGTGCTGGCGCCCGGGCCGCCCGGAGGCGGGGCGCCGTTGCGTGGGCCAGCGCCCACGGCCCCGGCGTGTCGTGAGGGGATTCTGCGGGCCGGGGCCGCAGGAATCCGCCCATGACACATACGCCAAGACGCGCAACGGCGCAACCGGGCCCGCGCAAAAGGGAAAGCACTTTATTCCCCGGCGCGAATCCTGTATAGCTCCACGATGCGCCCCGCAGGGGCCGGACCAAGGGAGTGGGACTGCATGGCCAATCCGGTGCAGACGGTGATCCAGCATTTGAGCCGCGCCAAGGCGGCCTTCCTCAAGGGCGAGAGCCTGCGGCCTCTGGTATCCGTGGCCGAGGCGCTCAAGATCGTCATCACCACCAGGATCCATTCCCAGGACATGGCCAAGATCGCCAGCCTGCTGCGCGAAAATCTCCAGAACCTGGGCAAGATGGAGGCCGTGGCCTCGCGGCTTGCCGCGCCCCTGACCTACCAGCCCGGGGCCGAGAAGAAGGTCCTGGCCCAGCTCGTGCCGGTCATCAAGGCCATCCACGCCGACGCCCGGCGCGAGGGCATGGGCGCCGTGCGCGAGCGCAAGCTGAAGATCGACCACGCCATCATCCACGGCACCAAGGCCCTGCAGGGGGGCAAGCTCGACGAGGCCCAGGGCTATTTCCGCGAGGCCGTGGACAGCTACGTGGACGAGCACGCCATGTTCCTGATCATCGCCGACCGGCTCCAGGCCGCCGGGGCCTTCAAGGAATCCTTCGAATACCTGCGCAGCGCCCTGGGCGTGAACCCCGACGACCGCAAGGCCTGCGAGATGGTCGTCACCGCCGCCGACAAGGTGGCCAACCCCGACCGGGGCCTGACCCTGCTGCAAAAAATCGCCGAGAAGAAGGGCGCCGGGCCCAACCTGCACTTCGCCCTGGCCCGGCTGCTGGCCGTCAAGAAACAGTGGGCCGAGGCCGAGACCCACGCCCGGGCCGCCGTGCAGGCCAAGGACGACCTGCTGGACGCCCAGAAGTTCCTGCGCCGCCTGCAGGCCCGCGCCGCCAAGGCCGCCAGGGCCCCCCAGGCCGGGCCCGGCCTTGACAGCCAGGGCCCGAGTTCCTAGGTTCCCCTCTCCACACACCGCATCCAAGGAGCAGGTCCCATGGCGTACGATATCCGGCTCGTGAAGCTGGTCAACGGCGAGATGATCATCGGCAAGTACAAGGACGACGACCAGGGCAAGCGCCTGGAGGACGTGGCCGTGCTCCAGACCGTGCCGACCCAGCAGGGCGTGCAGATGATGCTGCTGCCCTTCGGCTACCCCTTCGACAACGAGATCGACGCGGTCATCGCCTACGCCCACGTGCTCTACGAGTACAAGAAGTTCCCCGAGGAACTGAAGACCAAGTACCTGGAGGCCGCCAGCAACCTGACCCTGACCGCCCCCGCCGGGGGCCTGGGCGGGCTGGGCGGCCTGGGCGGCGCCAAGGGCGCGCCCAAGGGCGGCGTGGCCGACCTGTCGCGGCTGCTCAAGAAGTAGCGGCGCCCCGCTTTTGTTCGGGAGGGCGGCCCGCTGGCCGCCCTTTTTTGTCTGCCACCCGTCCGCCCCGCGCGAGGGCCCATGAAAAAGCTTCTGCCCCTGTTCAACGGCCCCAGCCGCTACCTCGGCAACGAGCCGGGCTCGCTGCTCAAGGACCCGTCCGCCGTGGACGTGCGCCTGGCCCTGGCCTTTCCGGACCTCTACGAGGTCGGCATGTCCTACCTCGGGCAGAAGATCCTCTACGGCATCGTCAACGAGCGCCACCGGTTCTGGGCCGAGCGCGTTTTCGCGCCCGACCTGGAGGTGGCCGCCGTGCTGCGCGAACACGGCGAGCCCCTGTGCACCCTGGAGTCGGACACGCCCCTGGCGGCCATGGACGTGGTCGCCTTCCACGTGACCCACGAGCTGTGCTACACCAATATCCTCTATATGCTCGACCTGGGCGGCATCCCCCTGGAGGCCGCCGCGCGCGGCCCGCACGACCCGCTGGTCATGGCCGGGGGCGGTTGCACCTTCAACGCCGAGCCCATCGCCACGTTCATGGACCTGATGGTCCTTGGCGACGGCGAGGAGGTGTTGCCCGAGATATTGGAGCATGTGGCCCGGGCCCGGGCCGAGGGGCTGCCCCGCGCCGCGCTGCTGGAGCGGCTGCGCCATGTGCCGGGGGTCTACGTTCCGGCCCTCTTCGCCGAGGCGCCCGGGGGCGGCCTGCCCCTGGCGCCGCTCCTGGCCGACTATCCGCGCGTGGAAAAGCGCATCGTGCCCGACCTGGCCGACGCCCGGCGCGCGGCCTTCCCCACCGGGCACATCGTGCCCTTTGCCGACACGGTGCACGACCGGCTGGCCGTGGAGATCGCGCGCGGCTGCACCCGGGGCTGCCGCTTCTGCCAGGCGGGCATGGTCTACCGCCCGGCCCGCGAGCGCGGCCCCGAGGCCCTGGACGCGCTCATCGCCAAGGGCCTGGCCGAGACGGGCTTCGAGGACCTGTCCTTTTTGTCCCTGTCCACGGGCGACTATTCGGCCCTGGAAGAGCTGTTCGCCACGAGTTTTTCCCGCTGCCGCGAGGCCCAGGTGTCCATCTCGCTGCCGTCGTTGCGCGTGGGCTCGGTGAGCGAGGGCATCATGGGGCTGATGTCCACCATCCGCCGCACCGGGGCCACCCTGGCCCCCGAGGCGGGCAGCCAGCGCCTGCGCGACGTGATCAACAAGGGCGTGACCGAAGAGGCCCTGGTGGCCCATGTGCGCAAGCTCTTCGACAACGGCTGGCAGAACGTGAAGCTCTATTTCATGATCGGCCTGCCCACAGAAACCGACGCGGACCTGGACGCCATCGTGGACCTGTGCCTGAAGGTGCGCGACTGCGCCGGGCGTCACGTCAAGCGTTTGCAGGTCTCGGCGGCCATTTCGCCCTTCGTGCCCAAGGCGCACACGCCCTTCCAGTGGGAGCGCCAGCTGACCATGGAGGAGGTCCGCGCGCGGGTGGACCGCCTGCGCGCCGGGTTCGCCCCGCACAAGCGCATCAAGATGCGCTGGCACCAGCCGGAGATGAGCTTCCTGGAGGGCGTGTTCTCGCGCGGCGGGCGCGAGCTGGCCCCGGTGGTGCGCGCGGCCTACGCCAAGGGCGCGCTGTTCGCCAGCTGGATCGACCACCTGCGCCTGGGGCCCTGGCTCGAAGCCCTGGCCGAGCACGGGCTGGACCCGCTGCACTTCCTGCGCGAGCGCGCCCAGGACGAGCCCCTGCCCTGGGACCATCTGTCCAGCGGGGTGCACCGCCGTTTCCTGGCCGCCGAGCGCCGCCGGGCCCTGGAGGCCCGCCTGACCGACGACTGCCGCTACAACGCCTGCCGCAACTGCGGGGTCTGCAACTTCGAGGGCCGGACCTCGGAGCTGGCGCTCCAGGGGGCGCGCGAGGACATCCGGCCCCGCGTTGTCCACGCCGTGCGCGACCAGGCCGACGCCACGGGCGGCGCCGCCCACCAGACCGCCCCGCAGCCCCAGGCCCCGCCCGCGCCCTGCGCCGCCCCGGCGGCCCCCGAAGCGGCCCCGGAGAGCCCCCGGCCCGAGGCCCAGGCCGAGGCCCGGCCCGGGCAGGCCAAGGGCGCCCGCCCGCGCCCGCCGGACATCGGCGAGCTGGCCCACAAGGTCGCGCACTACCGCGTCTGGCACACCCGGCTGGCCGAGATGCGCTTCATCAGCCAGATCGAGCTGCAACGGCTCATCGAGCGCGTGCTGCGCCGGGCCGGGGTGCCCGTGAGCTTCTCCGCCGGGTTCCACCCCCTGGCGCGGCTGTCCTTCGGGCGCGCGCTGCCCGTGGGCGTGCAGAGCCGCCGCGAGTGGTTCGACGTGTTCCTGCGCCGCGAGATGGGCCCCGAGGAGCTTGCCCTGCGCCTGACGCCGCACCTGCCCCGGGGCATGGACCTGCTGTGCATCGAAACCCTGGACCTGGGCCGCAAGACGCAGCAGGCCGTGGCCGAGGACTTCCTGCTGACCTGGGAGGGCGACGCCGCCGAGGTGGCCGCGCGCCAGGCCCAGTGGGCCGCGGCCCTGGCCCTGGCCGAGCTGCCCTGGGCCCGCGAGACCAAGAAGGGCCCGCGCACCACCGACGTGCGGCCCTTTCTGGCCGGGGCCTGGCCCCGCGAGGGCGGAGTGGCCCTGCGCCTGGATTGGAGCACCGGCTACGTGAGCCCCCTGCGGCTGGTGGAGCTGGTCAACCCTGGGTTGCGGCCCGACCGCTTCGACCTGTGCAAGACCCGCCAGTGGATGCACGCCCCGGAGCCGGACGCGCCCTGCTGACGCCGCGCCCGCGCCGCCCCTGATTCCCCGCCGCCTGCCGGGCCCGCGCGCGGCCCTTGCGCCGGGCGCGTACTCGCGCTATCCCTGCCGCATTCTTGGGCATCGAAGGGGGCGCCGTGGCGCAGAGTTCCCGCGCGGCGGCGCTGCTGGCGCTGACCGCCCTGCTGTGGAGTTCCGGCGGGCTGGCCGTCAAGGCCATCGACCTGCACCCCATGGCCATCACCGGCGTGCGCAGCGCCCTGTCGGCGCTGACGCTGCTCGTGCTGCTGCGCGGGGCGGCCCGCCCGGCCCTGACCCCGGCGGGCCTGGGCGCGGCCCTGGGCTACGCGGGGCTGCTCGTCACCAACGTGGTGGCCACCAAGCTGACCACGGCGGCCAACGCCATCCTGCTGGCCTACACCGCGCCGCTGTATGTGGCCCTGCTGGCCCCGGCCCTGCTGGGCGAGCCCACCCGCAAGGCCGACTGGGCCCTGCTGGCCGCCGCCTTGGGCGGCATGGTGCTCTTCTTCCTCGACCGGCTCTCGCCCACGGGGCTGTGGGGCAACGTCATCGCCGTGGGCACGGGCCTGTGCTACGCGGCCTTCACCCTGTGCATGCGCGCCCAGAAGGACGCCTCCCCCGTGGGCTCGGTGGTCCTGGGCCACGCCATCGCGGCGGCGGTGGGCCTGCCTTTCCTGGCCCAGGGCCTGCCCGGCGCGGGCGGGGCCCTGGGGCTGGTCTATCTGGGCGTGGTCCAGCAGGGGCTGTCGCTGTTGCTCTACGTCTGGTGCATCCGCCGCCTGCCCGCCCTGACGGCCATCCTGATCATGACCCTGGAGCCGGTGCTCAACCCGCTGTGGGTGGCCCTGGGCGTGGGCGAGCTGCCCGGGCCGTGGGCCCTGGCGGGCGGGGCGGTGGTGCTGTGCGCCGTGACCCTGCGCGCCGTGGCCGGGGCAATGCCGCCCGGCGGTTTGCGGCGCCCGCGCGGCTGTGGTATGCTTGTTCCCAAACCGGCCCTCGGACCCGTCCGGGGCCAGGGCCGCAACAGCGGGAGGAAGCCATGACCACATCCGTGACCACAAACGCGCTGCTGGCGCGCATCAAGGAGTTCTACCCCGAGCTGGGGCGCCATGGCGTGGAGCTGTCCGCGCGGCTGGACGAGGCGTCCGGCGCCTGGATCGTGACCATGACCACGGGGGCCGCGGGCGAGCACAGCCTGTCCACCCATGTGGAGGCCCAGGACGCCGAAAAGTGCATGCAGGGCGTGGAGTGCCTGTACCTGGGCGTCCAGGTGGGCCGGTTCATCGAGAACCACTGCCTGGGCGGCGGGGCCTGCCCCAAGTAGCGGGCTTGCCAAATCCCGTCCGGAACCTATGATTGGAAAGCGGGGCGTGCCCCCGCTTTTTTTCATCCGCGCCGCGCGCGCCACCACCAAGGAGACCACGGAGTGCCTCATGCTGAAACGGATCATCGCCCTGGCGGGAGCCCTGCTCGTGGCCGCCGGGGTTAGCCTGGCCCACGCCGGGGACGCCCCCCCGGTGCTCACGCGCCTGGAAAACGGCCTGGACGTGCTGGTGCAGCCCGACACGCGCTTCCCCCTGGTTTCGCTGCGCCTGTACGTGCGCGCGGGGGCGGCCTACGAAACCCCGGCCCAGGCGGGCATCAGCCACCTGCTGGAGCATATGGTCTTCAAGGGCACCGCGCGCCGCGCCCCGGGGCAGGTGGCCGAGGAGATCGAGGGCGCGGGCGGCTACCTGAATGCCGCCACCAGCTTCGACTACACCGTCTACATCATCGACCTGCCCGCCGAGCGCTTGGAGCTGGGCCTGGACGTGCTGCGCGACATGATCTTCGGCGCGGCCCTGGACCCCGAAGAGCTGGAGCGCGAAAAGCAGGTCGTGCTCGCGGAGCTGGAGCGCGGCGAGGACACCCCCGGCAGCCGCCGCTTCCAGGCCCTGCAACCGCTGCTGTGGGGCGGCACGCCCTACGAGCGGCCCATCATCGGCCTGCGCGAGACCGTGTCGGCCTTCACCCGCCAGGATATCCTGGACTACATCGCCCGGTTCTACCAGCCGCAGTCCATGCTGGCCGTGGTGGTGGGCGACGTGGACCCGGAGCGGGCCCTGGAGCTGGTGCGCGCGCAGTTCGGCGACCTGAAGAACACCGCCCCGGTGGCCCCGCGCGGGCCGCTGCCCGCGCCGCGCTTCGAGGCGCCGCGCGTGGCCGTGCAGGCCGGGCCGTGGAACAAGGTCTATCTTTCCGTGGCCTTCCCGGCCCCGGCCCTGGGCTCGGCCCAGGCCCCGGGGCTGGACCTGCTGGCCCAGGTGCTGGGCGGCGACCGCTCCTCGCGCCTGTACCGCAAGTACCAGTACGAGCTGGGCCTTGTGGACTCCATTTCGGCCTATGCCATGGGCCTGGAGGGCACGGGCCTGTTCACCATCAGCGCCGAGCTGGACCGCGACAAGCTGCCCGCCTTCTGGAGCGCGCTGGCCGCCGACCTGGCCGGGCTGGACCCCGCGTCCTTCACCGACCGCGAGCTGGGCCGCGCCCGGCTGAACATCGAGGACGACCTCTATTCCTCCAAGGAGACCCTGGGCGGGCTGGCCTCCAAGATCGGCTACTTCCAGTTTTTCGAGAACGGCATGCGCGCCGAGGACAATTACCTGCACGCCCTGCGCCACGTGGGCACCGCCGAGCTGGGCGCCCTGGCGCGGGCCACCCTGACCCGCGAGGCCCTGGCCGCCGTGGTCCTGCTGCCCGAGGGCGGCCAGACCGACGCCCCGGCCCTGGAACGCGAGCTGCGCGAGGCCGTGGACGCGGCCTTCGGCCCCGGCGCCGGGGCCACGGCCCAGGCCGGACCCGCCGACGGCGCGGGCGCGCAGGCGCAGACCGTGGACCTGGGCGGGGGCCGGACCCTGGTGCTGCTGCCCGACGCGACCCTGCCCTACGCCTCGGTGACCATGGCCTTCCCCGGCGGCGACGCGCTGCTGTTCCCCGACGAGCAGGGGCTGGCCGAGCTTGCGGCCCGAACCCTGACCCGGGGCACCGCCGGGATGTCGGCCACCGAGTTCCGCGATTTCCTGGCCGACCGCGCCGCGTCCATCGGCGCCCGGGCCACCCGCGACATGTTCACCGTCAGCGCGCGCTTCCCCTCGCGCTTCGCCCCCGAGGTGCTGCCCCTGCTGGGGCAGACCCTGGCCGCCCCGGCCTTCGCCCCCGAGGAAGTCGCCCGCGTCGTCACCGAGCAGCAGGCCGCCATCCGCAGCCGCGAGGACGAGCCCACGGGCCTGGCCTTCCGCCACCTGTTCCCCATGGTCTTCGCCGACACCGGCTACGCCCACCTGCACGAGGGTACCGTGGACGGCGTGGCGGGCCTGGGCCCGGCCCAGGTGCGCGAGTTCTGGGAGCGCCAGCGCCGCCAGCCGTGGACCATGGCCGTGTGCGGCGACTTTGACCCCGGGGCCGTCACGGCCCTGGCCCGCGAGCTGGCCGCCGGGCCGCCCGCCGAGCCCTTCGCCTTCCCCGTGCCTGCCTGGGGCAAGGAGCGCTCCCGGGCCCTGACCCTGGCCGACCGCAACCAGTCGCACATCGTGGTGGCCTTCCCCGTGCCGGGGCTGCGCTCGGACGACAGCGTGGGGCTGGACGTGCTGCGCCAGGCCCTGGCCGGGCAGGGTGGGCTGCTGTTCCGCGAGCTGCGCGACCGCCAGGGCCTGGGCTACTCCGTCACCGCCCTGCTTTGGCAGGCGCCGGAAACGGGTTTTCTGGCCTTCTACATCGGCACCTCGCCCGACAAGACCGCCCAGGCCCTGGAAGGCTTCCGCCAGGCCGTGACCGGCCTGCGCGAGACGCCCCTGGCCCAGGCCGAGGTGGCCCGCGCCGCCAGCCTCATCGCCGGGGACTACCACCGCGACCACCAGAGCCTGTCGGCCCGCAGCGCCGAGGCCGCCGGGCTGCTGGCGCGCGGCTTCCCGGCGGACCACGACCGCCAGGGCGTGGCCCGGGCCGCCCTGGTCAGCCCTGCCGACCTGCAAGCCCTGGCCCGCGACTGGCTGGTCTGGGAGCGCGCCTATGTGCTGACCGTCGCGCCCTAGGCTGCGGCGCGCAACGAGCCTTGCACCGGGGCTGCCCTCGCTTGCGGGGGCAGCCCCGTTCTTTGGCGGGCCGGGCAGGGCGGGGGTGGGGCCGGGCAGGGCAGGGGCGGGTATCCGCTGCGGCGCGCGGGTCCGGGCGGGCTCCGGCCCTGTGCAGGGGGCCGCCGGAGGGGGCCTGTCCGGCGTGGTTCGGCGCGGCCGCTCCCGGGGCGCTGGGCTGCGCATCCGTTTCAGGCCCGCGCGCAGGAATATGCGCGCGGGCCTGCACTTTTTTTGCGCCGCCATGCGGGCGCCCGGGGCTGGCCTGCGGGAGGGGGGAGGCGAGGGCAGCCGGGCGGCCCTCAGGCGTGGCGCGCCAGGAATTCCACGGCCCGCGCCTCGGACCAGTAGGGCCCGCCATCGCCGGGCACGAAGCCCACATGGCCGCCGGTGGCGGGGGTTTCCAGGTGCAGGGTGGCGCTGGCCCGGGCCTGGGCGCGCGGGTAGCACTCCGGGGCCAGGAAGGGGTCATCGGCGGCGGAGAGCACCAGCAGCGGCAGGCCCACGCCCTCCAGCACGCGCACGGCGCCGTTGCGAGCGTAGTAGTCGGCGGCGTCGGCAAAACCGTTGAGCGGCGCGGTGTAGGCGTCGTCGAACTGGCGGAAGGTGCGCATGGCGTCCAGCCCGGCGGTGGACAGCGCCCCGGGCAGCAGGGCGGCCTTGGCGCGCATTTTCGCCTTGAGGCTGCGCATGAGGTAGCCCTGGTAGAGCCGCGCCGCGCCGCGCTCCAGGGCGCGCACCGAGGCCGCCAGGTCCAGCGGCGCGGACACGGCCACCGCCGCGCAGACCTGGGGCGGCACGCGCCCGGGGTCCTCGCCCAGGTACTTGGCCACCTGGTTGCCGCCCATGCTGAAGCCCACCAGGGCCGCGCGGCTGTAGCCCCCGGCGGCCAGGGCCCGGGTCAGGGCCGTGTGCAGGTCGGCGGTCTCGCCGCTGTGGTAGGTGCGCGCCAGGCGGTTGGGCTCGCCCGAGCAGCCGCGGTGGTTCATGGCGCACACGTCCCAGCCCGCGCGGTTCAGGGCCAGGGCCATGCCCGTGACGTATTTGCGCCGCGAGTGGCCCTCCAGGCCGTGGATGACCAGGGCCAGCCGCGAGGACTGCGCGCCGTCCGGCTCCGGGGCCGGGCTCCAGTCCAGGTCCAGGAAGTCGCCGTCGGGCAGCTCCAGGCGCTCGCGGCGGTACTCCACGGGCACGCGCGGGCGCAGGACGAAGGGGTACAGGGTCTGGACGTGCCCGCCGCGCAGCAGCGGCGGGGGGCAGAAGGCGGAAGGGACCAGGGGCACGGGCGTTCTCCTTGTTCGGGCGCGCAGGCTACCCCCGCCAGCCCCGGGGCGCAAGCTCACCGCGCGCCCGCCTGGCGCGGAGCCGGACCCCGGCCCCGGCCCGCCGGGCCGTCTTCCCGCCCGCCGCCGCCCGGCCCCCGGAGCCGGGAGCGGCCCTCCGGCGATCCGCCCTTGCCTCGGGGCGGCCAATGCGGCTACATGGCGCAAATGAGTGCCATCACCACCTCGGTCTTCGACCTCTTCAACATCGGCCCCGGCCCGTCGAGCTCGCACACCATCGGCCCCATGCGCGCGGCCTTCGACTTCCTGGAGCGCGTGCGCGCCCTGCCCGGCGAGGTCCGCGCCCGGGCCGACGGGCTGCGCTGCCACCTCTACGGGTCGCTGTCGGCCACCGGCGACGGCCACGGCACGGACAAGGCCGTGCTGGCCGGGCTGCTCGGCCACAGCCCCGAGACCGTGCCCCAGGCCCTGCTGGACGAGCTGCTGGAGCACCCCGGGCGGCGCCATCCGCTGCCCGTGGACGGCGCGCGGCTGGACCTGGGGCCGGACACGGTGGTCTTCGACGCCGTGGAGCACGGCTTTTCCTGCAACAACACGCTGGTGCTGCGGCTTTTGGCGGGCGGCGAGGCGCTTTTCGAGATGGAGTACCACTCCGTGGGCGGGGGGTTCATCCAGTGGCGCGGCTGGCAGGAGCCGGACCTGGGCCCGCCCCCGCACCCCTACGCGACCATGGCCGAGCTGCGCGCGCAGCTCGCGGCCACGGGCCTGGCCCTGCATGAGCTGATCCTGGCCAACGAGAAGGCGCTCTACCGCCGCAGCACCCGCGAAATCGAGGAGCAGCTCGACCGCGTGATGCGGCACATGGAAAACGCCGTGCGCCGGGGTTGCGAGACCGAGGGTGTGCTCCCGGGCTGCATCGGCCTGCGGCGCAAGGCGCCGACCCTGGTGCGCCGCGCGGGCGAGTCGCGCCACAGCTCCGACCGCTTCCTGATGCTCGTCAACGCCTACGCCATGGCCGCCGCCGAGGAGAACGCCGCCGGGCATGTGGTGGTCACGGCGCCGACCTCGGGCGCGTCGGGGGTCATCCCCAGCCTGCTCTATGTGCTGCACAACCATATGGAGCTGCCGCGCGAGGCCGTGCGCCGGGGCCTGCTGGCCGCCGCCGCCGTGGGCTTCCTGGTCAAGCGCAACGCCTCGCTGGCCGGGGCCGAGGTCGGCTGCCAGGGCGAGATCGGCACGGCCTCGGCCATGGCCGCCGCCATGCTGGCCTACGCCACGGGCCACCCGCTCCAGGTGGCCGAAAACGCGGCGGAAATCGCCCTGGAACACCACCTGGGCCTGACCTGCGACCCCGTGGGCGGCTATGTGCAGATCCCCTGCATCGAGCGCAACGCCATGGGCGCGGTCAAGGCCTACAACGCCTACCTCATGGCCACCCTCGGCGACCCCGCCACCCAGGTCATCGACCTGGACAAGGCCATCTGGACCATGAACCAAACCGGCCGCGACATGCATCGCAAGTACAAGGAAACAGCTTTGGGAGGATTGGCATTGCATATGCCGAGGTGTTGAGGGGGGAGGATATCGTCACCTATACAAGAGGAGGGTGCGTCAAGATGACAAATTTTATCTCAGTGATATCTTTAATTATTGCAATTTTCTCTGTGGTCTACACTGTTCGGTCAAATACAAAAACATATGAGCTGACAGTTAATTATCGAAATGACGTTCTCCGGTGGTATTCGGAAGTGGTCGAGAAAACAGTTTTATTGCGACATATTGTAGATATTCCCCAGTTTAGCGAAACTAAGAAATTAGAAATCCTGGCCTCTCTCTCTGCATTAATTGAAATTGGGAGGTTTTTCTACCCGAATGTAGACCTAGGCGATTCATATGGGAAACATAAGCCAGCAGCGTTCCAAGGATACAGAAATATCGTAATCGAATTCCTCGTCTATTTCTACAGAATAGCGCAGAAAAAGGATGCGGACAAATATACCGCTCACCTCTATTTTCTTGAGCGTCATTTCACATCATCCATATTTAGAGATCTCAACCCAGTAGAGCACAATAAAAATATGTGCAAAGTTACAAAAATGAAGATTGATACAAATAAAACGCTTGAAGATTTCTTGAACCAACAGCCGCTGATGGAAAACATATTTGTCCTGACTACAATGGGCGATACACCTAAATGGTGAGTCCCCCCTCACTCCTCCCCGCCCCCCACGCGCCCCCGGCCCTGCTTGACGGTGGCGCGTTGTTTTTTGGCTGTCAGGCGGCGTTGGCGTGAGGCTTTGGTGGGGCGGGTGGGGCGGCGGGGTTTGGGGCGGGCGAGGGCGGCGCGCAGCAGGGCCGTCAGGCGCTCCACGGCCAGCTCCTTGTTGGCGGCCTGGGAGCGTGTGTCCTGCACGCTGACGCGCAGGACGCCCTCGCGGGTCAGGCGCGGGGCCAGGCGTTCCAGCAGGCGCGCCCGCGCCGCCTCGGGCAGGCAGGGCGCCCCGGCCACGTCGAAGCTCACGGTCACGCAGGTGCTGACCTTGTTGACGTGCTGGCCCCCGGGCCCGGAGCTGCGCGTGGCGCTGAACTCCAGTTCGCTGTCGGGGATCGTTATTGAATCCAAGAGGATAGGCATCGGAAGAAAAAGAATGCCCCGTGGCGGTTGCTGTGCGGGAAGGAAGGCTTATACTCCACCCGGCCAAGGGTGCCAGACGCGGCGCCCGGCGTAAAGCGCACAGGAGAGAGCCCATGAAGATCGCCATCCCCAGCAAGGAGCAGGACGGGGCCCACGTCGTGGACGCCCACTTCGGCCATTGCCAGTTCTTCACCATCCTGACCGTCAACGACCAGACCCGCCAGATCGAGGTGGAAGAGCACATGGTGCCGCCGAGCGAGTGCGGCTGCAAGTCCAACCTGGCGCCGACCCTGGCCGCCAACGGCGTGAGCGTGCTGCTGGCGGGCAACATGGGCCAGGGCGCGGTGGACACCCTGGCGCGCGCGGGCATCCAGGCCCTGCGCGGCTACGAGGGCCAGGTGCGCCATGTGGCCGAGCACTGGCTGGCCGGCGGCGCCGTGCCCGCCTCGCCCATCTGCGACCACCACGGGCACGAGGACGGCTCGTGCGGACACCACCACTGAGCGCCGAGCGGCCCAATCATTCGCAGGCCGCCTGAAAACCGTCGGGCGCGACCCCCGGGCACCCCCGCGCGCAGCCGCGCCGGGGCGCCACGGGCAGGGTGCACGGCGGTTTCCGGACGGCCCGCCAAACGGCGCCCCGCGCCACAGGAGCCTTCGTGACCGAAACGAGCATTTGTCCCTGCGGGTCCGGCCTGGCCTTTGACGCCTGCTGCGGGCCGATCATCTCCGGCGCCACCCCGGCGCCCACCGCCCTGGCCCTGATGCGCTCGCGCTACAGCGCCTACGCCACCGGCGCCATCGAGCACGTTCGCAACACCCTGTGCGCCGCCCAGCGCGGGGACTTCGACCACGAGGCCGCCACAGCCTGGTCGCGCAATTCGCAGTGGCTGGGCCTGGAAATCCACGCCACCGAGGCGGGCGGCGAGGCCGACCAGCGCGGCACGGTGGATTTCACGGCCTCCTTCGCCCTGGACGGCGTGCCCCAGCAGCACCGCGAGCGGGCCGAATTCCGCCGCGAAGACGGGGCCTGGGTCTACGAGGACGGCCAGGTGCGCGGCAACCCCACCGTGCGCCGCGAGTCGCCCAAGGTGGGCCGCAACGATCCCTGCCCCTGCGGCAGCGGCAAGAAGTTCAAGAAATGCTGCGGCCAGTAGCCCCCGGGGGTGGGGGCCGCGCGTGACGCCGGGCCCGCACCCGGGCCCGGGCCAGGGCCAGGGCGAGGCTTCGGCCCACGCTGCGACCCCGGGCCTGGGCGAGGCTTCGGGCTTGGATTCAGGTCCGCACCCGGCCCCGAGGCCGTGCGAGGCTTCGGCCCCCGGCGCGGACGCGCCTCCAGACCTTGCCCCTGGCGCGGCCCCGGCCCTGCCGCCCTACACCGTACGCGAGAGCCCCCGCGCCCGGCGGGTGACGCTGCGCATCTCGCCGCGCGTGGGGTTCGAGGTGGTGGTGCCGCGCGGGTTCGACCATGCGCGCGTCCCGGCCATTGTCCAGGACCGGGCCCAGTGGGCCGCGCGGCACCTGGAGCGCATCGCGGGGCTGGGCTGGAGCCCGCAGGCCGCCCCGGCCCGGCCCGCAGCCCTGGCCCTGCGTGCCCAAGGCCGCGAAGTGGCCCTGCGCACGGCCCACGACGCGCGCAAGCCCCCGGCTCTGCGCCAGCTCGGGCCCGACGCGCTGCTGCTGGCGGGCGACACCGCCGACCAGGACGCCTGCCGGGCCCTGGTGCGCGCCTGGCTCAAGGCCCGGGCCCGCGAGGCCTTCGGCCCCCGGCTGCGCGCGCTGGCCGCCGCCCATGGCCTGCCCTGCGCGCGGCTGCACCTGCGCGCCCAGAAAACGCGCTGGGGCAGCTGCTCGGCCTCGGGCACCATCAGCCTCAACTGCACCCTGCTCTTCCTGCCGCCGGAGCTGGCCGACTACGTGCTGCTCCACGAGCTGTGCCACATCCGGCACCTGGACCACTCCCGCGAATACTGGGCGCTGCTGGAAACCCTGCTGCCCGGGGCCCGCGCCCTGGACGCCGCCCTGAACGCCTCGGCCCACGTGCCCGCCTGGCTGCGGCTCTAGGGCGCCGGGGCGGGCTCCTCGTCGCCGGTGGTCAGGCGGCAGCACTCGCCCTTGCCCGCGAAGCAGACCTCGACCATGATCGGCCCGTAGAGGGTCGAGAAGCTCAGGGCCAGCACCGGGCCGTCGCAGCAGTGGCGGATGTTGTGGCCCCGGCCCGTGATCACCGAGGGCGTGGCCGCGCGGAAGGTGCGCCCCGTGGCCTCCAGCCCCTGGCGGGCCTTGCCGGAGATCATGTTCGTCAGCTCGCCCACGGCGTCCACCACCGTGTCGTCGATGTCCGTCAGGCGCTCGGCGAGCATGTTGCCCACCACCGCCAGGGCGCAGCGCGCGCTGAAGGTCACGGAGATGGTGCCCGTGCATTCGCCGGTCAGGCCGATGATGCCGGAGATGTCGCCGCAGGCGGTGGCGCAGGTCTTGAGGGTGGGTTTGCCGGGCGTGGCGCGCACCTGGGCCATGGTGCCCAGCACCTCGATGACGGCATTGAGGAACGGATTGACGACGGTCACGTCGATGTGGCTCATGGCGGCGCCCCCTCGCGGGCCAGGCGGCTGTGCGGGCGCAGCACCGGCGGGGAACCCCGCCCGGCGTGGTCTGCGGCAACCCGGCTGTCTGCGGCCAGACCCGTGGCTTTCCGTCCCTGCCTCGCGGCAGGTTTGGCTTTATCGCCTGCCTTTGCTGTAGAGCGGTTTTCCCGCGCCAGTCAAGGCTATTTCGGGGCCGCCCGCCCGGGCCTTTTCCATACTCGGGCGGTATGTTATGCTTGGGGCGACACCAGCAGACAGGAGGCCCCCATGACGACCATCCGCGTGCAAGGCATGCGCTGCGAAGGCTGCGCCAAGAGCGTCACCCGGCGCCTGGAAACCACCGAGGGCGTGCGCGACGTGACCGTGAACCTGGCCACCGGCGAAATCACCTACACCGCCGAGGGCGCCGCCAGCTGCGAGCTGGTGCGCCGCCAGATCGAGGACCTGGGCTACCAGGTGGACAGCGCGGGCTAGCCCCGCCACCGCGCGCCCCGGGCCGGATTTTTCCGGGCCCGGGGCGGTTTCCCGGCGCGGGATTTGATGATACCACCTGCCCATGCAAGCCATCCGACTCAAGAAGGGCCGGGAGAAATCCCTGCTGCGCCGCCACCCCTGGATCTTCTCCGGCGCCGTGGACGCCGTGGAGGGCAAGCCCCGCCCCGGCGACACCGTGGACGTGCTGGGGGCCGATGGCCGCTGGCTGGCCCACGCGGGCTATTCCCCCAACTCGCAGATCGTGGCCCGGGCCTGGAGCTTCGCGCGCGAGGACGCCGTGGGTCCGGAGTTCTTCCTGGCCCGGGTGCGCGCCGCCGTGGGCGCCCGCGCGGCCCTGGCTCCGGCGGTGCCCCCGCGCGCCTGCCGCCTGATCCACGCCGAATCCGACGGGTTGCCCGGGGTGGTGGCCGACCGCTACGACGATTGGATCTCCTGCGAATTCCTGACCATGCCCGCCGAGCGCCACAAGCGCGACATCGCCCTGGCCCTGATGGCGGCCACCGGCGCCCGGGGCGTGTGGGAACGCTCGGACTCCGATGTGCGCGCCAAGGAAGGCCTCGTGCCCCTGGCCGGACACCTGACGGGCGAGGAGCCGCCGGACCGGGTAGTCATCGAGGAAGGCCCGGCGCGCCTGCTGGTGGACATCCGCACCGGCCACAAGACCGGCTACTACCTGGACCAGCGCGACAGCCGCCGCGCCGTCATGGAGCTGTGCGCCGGGCGCGACGTGCTCAACTGCTTCAGCTACACCGGCGGCTTCGGGGTCATGGCGCTTCTGGGCGGCGCCGCGCGCTGCACCAACATCGACACCTCCGCCCCGGCCCTGGACATCGCCCGGGCCAACATGGACCTCAACGCCCTGCCCCGCGAGGGCGCCGAGTTCCTCACCGAGGACGTGTTCGCCGCCCTGCGCCGCCTGCGCGACCAGGGCCGCACCTTCGGCGCCATCGTCCTGGACCCGCCGCGCTTCGTGGACTCGCGGGCCAATATCCAGCGCGGCTGCCGGGGCTACAAGGACATCAACCTGCTGGCCCTGCGCCTGCTCGAACCCGGCGGGCTGCTGTTCACCTTCTCCTGCTCCGGGCTCATGGACGAGGATCTTTTCCAGAAGGTCGTGGCCGGGGCGGCCCTGGACTCGGGCCGCGACGCGCGCATCGTGCGCCGCTTCGCCCAGGCCCCCGACCACCCCGTGGCCCTGAACTTCCCCGAGGGGCAGTACCTCAAGGGGTTCCTGGTGCAGGTGGTCTAGCGGGACGCATCCGGCGGGGGCGGAAACCCCCGTTTTCTTGAGGAAGCAAGAGGCCCCCGCGCCCACCCCTTGCCCTCGAAAGATCTTTTCCCTTGGAAGCATTTGGAGACGGCATGAGCACGACAGAAGACCCGCAGGACTACGCCCACAGCATCGCGGCGGACATTTTCACCATGCTGCGCACCGCGGGCGAGCAGGGCCTGAACCTGGACCAGGGCTTCCACAACGAGCCCCTGAGCACGCGCCAGTTCGCCCTGCGCTACCTGTTCTTCAGCAAGAGCCAGCTGCTGCGCATCCCGGGCACGCCCTCGGCCCTCAAGGGCCGCCTGCGCCGGGCCAACGTGCTGGCGGCGGTCATGGTCCAGGGCCGCATGACCGGGCTGCACCTGCTGTGCGCCTTTGCCAAGCCCTTTGGCGCCGTGGCCAGCCAGGACGAGGTGCTGGCGGCCATCGACCAGCGCGCCCTGGCCGCGTACACCGAACAGGTGCGCGCCCTGCTGGCCGACGACCTCGACCGCGCCGTGAACCAGGCCGACCCCGGCCCGGGCGCGGTGAACTGAACCCGCAGGCTGGACAGACCCTCCCCCGGGCGGTATGCAGGGCCCGCCGCGCGTCCGGCAAGGCGCGCGGCGGGAGCAGCAATCCATAACCGAGGGTTTTTTCCATGACACAACGCGAACAGTGGGGCTCGCGCCTGGGCTTCATCCTCGCCGCGGTGGGCTCGGCCATCGGGCTGGGCAACATCTGGCGCTTTCCCTACATGGCCTACGAGAACGGCGGCGGGGCCTTCCTGGTGCCCTACCTTTTCGCCATGCTCACCGCCGGCATCCCGTTCATGATTCTCGAATTCACCCTGGGGCACCGCTTCCGGGGCTCGGCGCCCAAGGCCTTCGCCTGCATCGCGCGCGGCTGGGAGTGGCTGGGCTGGGCCCAGGTCATGGTCGCCGCCGTGATCACCGTCTACTACGTGGCCGTCATCGGCTGGACCATCAGCTACGTGGGCTTCGCCTTCACCGGCGCCTGGGGCGCGGACCCCAAGGCCTTCTTCTTCGAGGACTTCCTGGGCCTGACCTCCGGGGCCCTGGAGCTGGGCGCCCTGCGCCCCACGGTGCTCGGCGCCGTGACCCTGGCCTGGGCCATCACCTGGCTGGCCTGCGTGTCGGGCGTGCGCGCGGGCATCGAGCGCGCGGGCAAGGTGCTCATGCCGGTGCTGTTCCTGCTCGTGCTGGCCTTCACCGCCCGGGTCGTCTGGCTCGAAGGCGCAATGGACGGCGTGAACTGGCTGTTCACCCCCGACTTCTCGCGCCTTGCCGACTACCGGGTCTGGGTGGCTGCCTACGGGCAGATCTTCTTCACCCTCTCGGTGGGCTTTGCCATCATGATCGCCTATTCCAGCTACCTGCCCGCCCGGTCGGACATCAGCAACAACGCCTTCATGACCGTGTTCATCAACTGCGGCTTCTCCATGCTCGCGGGCGTGATGGTCTTCTCCGTGCTGGGCTACATGGCCGCGCGGCAGGGCGTGCCCATCGCCGAGGTGGCCGGGGGCGGCGTGGGCCTGGCCTTCGTGACCATCCCCATGGCCATCAACCTCATGCCCATGCCCGTGTTCTTCGGCACGCTGTTCTTCCTGTCCCTGACCATGGCCGGGGTCAGCTCGCACATCTCCATCGTCGAGGCCTGCGTCAGCTCGTTCATGGACAAGTTCGGCTGGAGCCGCCGGGCCACGGCCAGCGCGCTGTGCGCCGGGGGCTTCGCGGTCTCGCTGGTCTTCTGCACGGGCGGCGGGCTCTACGTGCTGGACATCGTCGATCACTTCATCAACAACTTCGGGGTGCTCGGCGCGGCCCTGGCCGAGATCGTCCTCTTGGCCTGGCTGTGCCGCCTGGAGGTGGTGCGCGAGCACGCCAACGAGGTGTCCGAATTCGCCGTGGGCCGGTGGTGGTCCGTGTGCCTGCGCTATCTTACGCCGGGCATCCTGACGCTGCTGGTGGGCCTGAACCTGTACGGCGACCTGGGCACGCCCTACGGCGGCTACGGCACCGTCGAACTGCTGGCCTACGGCTGGGCCGTGGTCCTTGGCTGCGCGCTGCTGGGCCTGGCCCTGCGCGCGGCCCCGGGCCGGCCCGGCTTTGCCGCCCGGCCCGACACGACCCTGCGGAGGACCACATGAACACCAGCGCCATCATCATGCTGTGCATCGGCTTCGGCATCACCTGGGGCGGCGCGGCCCTGTGCCTGCGCATCGCCCTGCGCTCCCGGGGCTGAGGCCCTGCCGGGCGTTGCCCGGGCCCCGGGAACCGGCTATGCTCATCCCGGGGCCCGGACCGTCCGCGGCCCCCGCGAGCCCGCATCCAGGAGCCGCCAGGAGTCACCAGGAGCCACCATGACGCATACCATCTCCGCCCTGACCAGGAACCGCCCCGGCGTCCTGGCCGACATGGCCCAGGCCATCCGCAAGTACAACGTGAACATCCGGAGCCTCTCCGCCGGGGAGACCGAAGACCCGGAAATCTCGCGCCTGACCATCGGCCTGGACGGCTCCGAGGAGGACATCGGGCGCATCACCGCCGAGATGCAGGGCATGGACTGCATCATCGGTGTGGACGACCTGCGCCGCCGCGATTTCGTGGACCGCGAGCTGGTGCTCATCAAGGTCGCCATGGAGCCCGCCGCCACCACCCAGATCATGCAGGTCTTCGAGGTCTTCCGCGCCAACGTGGTGGGCATGGGCCAGAAAAGCATCACCGTGGAGATGAGCGGCGACAGCGGCAAGGTCGATGCCTTCATCGGCATGCTCAAGCCCCATGGCATCAAGAGCCTGTGCCGCTCGGGCATGATCGCCCTCAAGCGCGGCGACGAGTAGGAGGGCCCCATGCCCGTGGACAGCCTCCGGGCCCTGGTGCGCGAGGCCCTGCCTGAGGGGCCGCCGCCGCGCGTGGCCATCGCCCGCTCGGCCAACGGCTTCGTGCTCGCCGCCGCCGTGGCCGCCTGGCAGGCCGGGCTGGCCGAGCCCGTGCTCATCGGCGACATGGACGCCACCGCCCGCGTGGCCGCCGAGCGCGGGCTGGACATCACGCCCTTCGAGCAGATCGAAACCCCTGACGACGAAACCGCCGTGCGCCAGGCCGTGGACCTCTTCCGCCAGGGCCGCGCCGCGCTGATCATGAAAGGCCTGGTGCCCACGGCCACGCTCTTGCGCGCCGTGCTGGACAAGGAGCACGGCGCCGCGCCCAAGGGCATCCTGTCCCACGTCACGCTCTTCGAGGAGCCGCACTCGGGCCGCCTGATGCTGCTCACCGACCCCGCCGTGAACATCCGCCCCAACCTCCAGCGCAAGGTGGAGATCGTGCGCAACGCCGTGGGCGTGGCCCGGCGCCTGGGCATCCCCCGGCCCCGGGTGGCCATGCTCGCCGCCACCGAAAAGGTCAATTTTCCGGCCATGCCCGCCACCCTGGACGCCGACCTGCTGGCCAAGATGGGCGAGCAGGGCGAATTCGGCGACGCCCGCGTGGCCGGGCCCATGGCCCTGGACGTGGCCCTCTCGCCCCAGGCCGCGAGCCTCAAGCGCGTGCAGGGCGACGTGGCCGGGCAGGCCGACATCCTCGTCGCGCCGGACATCGAGAGCGGCAACGTGCTCTACAAGTGCCTGAACACCCTGCTGGACCTGGACATGGCCGGGGTGGTGGTGGGCAGCCGCGTGCCCATCGTCGTGCCCTCGCGGGGCGACTCGCCGCGCACCAAGTTCCTGTCCATCGCCCTGGCCGCCTTCCTGGCCCGCGAGGAGCCCGCGTGAGCCACCGCGTGCTGACCGTGAACCCCGGGTCCACCACCACCAAGGTCGTGCTGCTGGACGGCGACACCGCGCTGCTGGACCGCGAGCTGGAGCACCCGCGCGCCGAGCTGCGCGGCCTGCCCACGGTGTGGGACCAACTGCCCCTGCGCCGCCGGGCCGTGCACTCCGCCCTGGACGCAGCCCGGCCCCTGCTGGCCGGGCTGCATGCCGTGGTCGGGCGCGGCGGGTTGCTGGCCCCGCTGCCCGGGGGCACCTACGCCATCGGGGCGGCCATGCTCGCCGACCTGCGCGCCGCGCGCCACGGCGAGCACGCCTGCAACCTGGGCGCGCCCCTGGCCCGCGAGCTGGCCGACGAGCTGGGCGTGCCCGCCTTCGTGGTCGATCCCGTGGTCACCGACGAACTGTTGCCCGAGGCGCGGCCCACGGGCCTGCCCCAGGTCAGCCGCCGCAGCACATTCCACGCCCTGTCCCAGCGCGGGGCCGCCCGCGAGGCCGCCGCGCGCCACGGGCTGGACTACGCCGCCGCCAAGCTCCTGGTGGCCCACCTGGGCGGGGGCATCAGCGTCGGCGCCCACCTGCGCGGCCGCGTGGTGGACGTGACCAACGCCCTGGACGGCGAGGGGCCCTTCTCGCCGGAGCGCACCGGCACCCTGCCCGTGCTGGAGGTGCTGCGGCTGCTGGAGTCCGGGCAGTTCGACATCCCCGGGCTGCGCACCGCCGTGCTGCGCCGGGGCGGGCTGTTCGCCCACCTGGGCACCAACGATTTCCGCGAGGTGCAGCGCCGCGTGGCGGCGGACGACGAGGCCGCCCGCGCCCTGGCCGAGGCCCTGGCCTACAACGTGGCCAAGCACGCGGCCTCGCTGCTGCCCGCCCTGACAACCGCCGACGACCCCGCGCCCCTGGACCTGGTGGTGCTCACCGGCGGCCTGGCCCGCAGCCCGCTGCTGGTGGCCGGGCTGACCCGCCGCCTGGCGCCCCTGGCCCCGGTGGAGGTCGTTCTCGGGCTGACCGAGGCCCTGGTCATGGCCCGGGGCGCCGCCGCCGCCCTGGACGGGCGCTGCCCCGTGCAGGACTACCACGGCGCGGGCGGGCCGGGCGGCGTTTCCGGCCCCTGAAACGACAGAAACCGCCACGACGGCGGTTTCTGCGACACGGCGCAACCCCGGGAGGGCTGCGAAAAGGGGGCGGCGTCAGTTGACGCTGCGCGTGGGCGTGGGGGCGATGGCCAGCATGGCCTGCTCGTCCACGCTGGCGGACTCCTCGATAAGCAGGCGGCAGCGCTGGGCGCCGGTGCTCAGGCGGGCCAGGATGTGCTCGTAGGCCGAGGCGTCGGTATCGGCCAGGCTGGTGGCAAAGCCGTTTTTCCGCAACAGGTTCAGCAGGTCGTTGGTGGCGGTGGCCAGGGCGCCGTACTCCTCGATCATGGCGTCGCGGAAGCCGCCGCTGTGCAGCTCGCAGAGCACGTCCGGGCGCAGGCTTTCACGCAGCTTTTCGAACGTGGCGCGGATTTCTTCGGGGCTCGGGTCCATGTCGAGAACGCGCATCGGGGCCTCCTTGCGGCCCGCGCTGCGGGCCGGTGTGATCGTTTGCTTCGCGGAAGCAATGATCGGGCCAAAGCGCGGAAAATCTGAAAGCTCCTTTGATTGCGGTGTGTTGCCGTCTTAACTTGTCTTTACAGGGCAGGGATTGCCGCCCGTGGGGTCAAGGATTTGGCGCCGAAGAAGACAGGGCGGCACGGTAAGGTTTTCCGTCAGCTGGCCGATGAGAAGGTCAACGCCGCGCCGCACCGGGCCGGCGCGCTTCAAGGACCGCATCGCACCACGCAGGAGGCCGGCATGGGCACAGTCATCGCCCTGGACCAGTACCGCATGCGCAAAGACCCCGGCAGGGAGCTGCACACGCTGCTCGCCCCGCCGCCGCGCATCAACGACGGGCAGATATTCTCGCGCGACTACTCCAAGCTCGACGGCATCGTCTTCGCCGTGCTCAAGATCCGCGAAATCCTGCGCTACCACGTGCAGACCAACGAGGAATGGCAGTACCTGGCCTTGCAGGTGCTGGACGCGGCCTATCATTTCGACGCCGGGCACAGCGCGCTGCTGCGCGAGGCCACCGGCTCGCTCAAGGACTACATCCTCGAAGAAATGGACCAGGACAACGGCAAGGACATGACCGCCGCGCTGTTGCTGCTGGACCTCATCGAGAAGGCGCCGCGCTTTCGCGAGCGCCAGCCCGCCCAGGACGGCTGAGGCCGGGCGCGGCGGGCTCGTGGCCCGCAGGCGGCAGACAGGGGAACGCCCCCGGCGGGGAGCCGGGGGCGTTCTTGCGCGCCCGTGATGCGGATGGGGTTCTGCGGAGGGTCGTGTGGGACACCGGGCGCGCCGGGCCCGGCGGGTCGGGTCCGAAGCCGGGGCTACTGCCTTCCGGCGGGGCCCTGGGGTCTCGCCGGGGCCGCCTGTTCCTGGCAGCGGTCGCAGAGGCCGAAAAATTCGATGGTCCCCCCGGTGATCTCGAACCCGGGGGCGCTCAGGCCGCGCACGTCCACGTCCTGCACCTCGGCCATCACGTCGCCGACCCTGCCGCAGCGCAGGCAGCGCACATGGTAATGGGGGCTGATGTCCCCGTCGAAGCGCTTCTGGCTTCCGGCGGATTCGAGCTTGAGCACCTCGCCGTTTTCCTGGAGCACGTCCAGATTGCGGTACACCGTGCCCAGGCTGATGCGCGGCAGGCGCGCGCGCACGGCCTCGTACAGCTCGTCGGCGGTGGGGTGGGTCTTGAGCTTGCGCAGCTCTTCCAGGATGATCTTGCGCTGGCGGGTCATGCGCTGGGGGCGTTGCTCGGCCATAATGTCCTCCGTTTCCATTGATAACTATTACTGATAAGCAGAAAGGTCAAGGGGAACCCGGAAGTTTCCCTTGACCGGGCTTGCCGTTCTGCCCGCCTGCCCGTTCTGTCTGCCTATCTGCCTATCTGCCTATCTGCCTATCGGCCTGGCTGTGGGGTTACGCCTGCGGCGGGGGCAGGGCTGTGGCCGGTTGCGGACCCCGGGCTTCAGGCGGGACGGAAATGCCCGGCGGCTTGCGGCGTATCCTTTCCGGCGCCTTGTCCGTCTTGCACCCGCAAGTCCGGCGCTGCCTTCGCCTTCATGGCATCACTGCGGAAGAGGTGTTTCGGCCTCGTGGCGTGGCCTGCGCTGCGGGGCTGCGTTGTTTGCTGTTTGCCGAAGGAATCAAGGGGCTGCTGATCTGGTGCCGCGAGCCAAAATGCGCAGGCCGTTCCAAAACGGTGCGCTGCGCTGCGCAGGCCCAGGCGGTCCGGGCTTTTCCGCCGGTGCGGCGGGCCGCTTGGGGCGGCCTGCTAGCCCAGCAGGCGGTCCAGGTCGGCGGTCAGGGCGCTCGCCCCCAGGCGCGGGCGGTGGGCGGCGTAGAAGCGGCGGGCGGCTTCGCGGCCTTCGAGGGCGATGGTCGCGTCCAGCTCGGCCAGCAGGTTGTTGAGCACGGCCAGGGCCGCGCCGTCGGCGGCGTAGGCCGCGCGGTGGCGCTCGCGCAGGGTGCGCAGCTCGCCCTGGGTGTGCGACTCGTCGGACAGGGCCGAGGGCGACAGCCAGGCCAGCCCGGTGAACGCGGGGATGTGCCGCACGCGGCCCAGGCGGCCCAGGCGCATGAAGAAATCCTGGTCGGCCAGGGCCTTGTGGCGCTCGTCGAACAGGCCGTGGGCCTCGATGGCGCTGCGGCGCAGCATGGGGTGCGGCCCGCCGGTGCACGAGGCGAGGTTGTACTCGAAGGAGTATTGCGGCCAGACCCAGGCCCCGCCGGAGTGGGCCGAGGGCGTGTGCGCGGCGAAGGTCTGGTGCGGGGTGTCGGTGAGCCGGGTGTCGCCGAAGACCAGGTCGGCCCCCGGGGTGTTGTCCAGGGCGGCGGCCAGGGTGGCGTAGGCGTCGGGGGCCAGGCGGTCGTTGGTGCTGAAGGGCGTGAGGTAGCGGCCCGAGGCCAGCAGGGCCGCGTGGTTCCATGCGCGGTAGATGCCGATGCGCGCGGGCGTGCGCAGGAAGCGGATGCCGTGGTGGCGCTGCTGGAAGCGGCGGACCACGGCGGCTTCGTTTTCGGGCGAGGCCGCGTCGATGACGATGATCTCCAGGCGCTCGGCCACGGTCTGGGCCAGCAGGTCGGTCAGGCATTCCTCCATGAAGGCCTCGGAGGCGTAGGTGGAGACCAGGGCGCTGACCAGGAAGTCCCCGGGGCGGTAGCCGGTATCGTCGCGCAGGCTGGCGGCGGCCTCGCGGCCCAGGTCGCGCAGCCGGGCGGCGTGGAGCAGGGCGGCCACCTCGGCGTCGTCGGGGTACGAGTCCAGGTGGTGCTGGGCGGCGGCGATGCAGGCCGGATCGTCGCCCGCCCCGGCCAGGGCCTCCAGCAGGCCGAGCAGGGCCTCGCGGTGGTGGCGGTTGGCCCCCAGCGCGGCGTCGAAGGCGGCCACGGCCTGGCGCGGGCGCCCGGCGCGCAGGGCGGCCCGGGCCGGGGCCAGGTCCGGCGCCGGAGCGCCGGGGCGCACGGGCCAGGGCTGCCCGGCGCGGTGGGCCGTCAGGGCCTGGTCCGCCCCGGGCATGCCGGGCGGCAGGTAGAGCACGACGCCCTCCAGGACCAGGGGCAGTTGTGGGATGGCCAGCAGCGGGGCCGGGGCCGCGTCGGCGGCGAACAGGGCGTGGTGCGGCCCGAGCCACGCGGGTGCGGCGGGGGCCGGGTCGTGGTCGGGGTCGGCCTGGCGCAGGGCGCGGGCCATGCCCAGCACGGTGCGGGCGAAGGGCGCCAGGCGCCCGGCGAGCAGGTTGCGCGTGAGCGGCGCCGTGGCCTGGGCCTCGGGCACGAGGAAGCGTTGCATGATGAGCCGCGCCCCGGTGCAGTCCACGGCCTGGCCGGGCTGGGCCAGCCAGGGCTTGGCCGCCGGGGGCGGGGCCGTGGCCGCGCCGGGCACGGGGCGCCCCGCGGCCAGGGCCTCCAGGGCCGCGCGGCCCGCGGGGCCGGGGGCGAAGGCCGCGCGCACGGGCCCGCCGCCGCCGCCGAAGAGCAGGGCCGGGGCGCCGGAGGGCACGGCCAGCAGGGGCCGGGGGTCGTCGGGCACGATCACGCGCGGGTCGAGCAGCAGCACGGGAGCGTCCGCCGCCGCGCCCTCCAGGGCGGCCACGGCCTCGGCCAGGGGCTGGGGGCCCGTGGCGGGCAGGGCGTGCAGCCCGGGGTGCGACACGGCCCCCAGGGCGCGCAGGGCCGCGGGGTCCAGGCAGCCGCAGGCCACGGTCCAGCGCAGGCCCAGTTCGTCCAGGCGCTGGCGCAGGGCCAGGACAAAGGCCAGGTCGTCGCGGGCGGCGAGGGTCAAGAGGCAGAGGGGCGCTTGGGCGGGCATGGCTCTCTTGGGTTGCGGGTCGCGGGCTGGGGCGCCTTGGCAGCCATAGCGCAAATCGGCGCGCCTGCATACCGCCCGCGCGGGGCGGCGGCCGCAACCCGGGGGCTGGATGTGGGAAAAATCCTTCCGGGCCAAGGCGTTCCGGGGATGCGCTCCATCGCGCAAGAAGGGGTTGTCAAATTTTGCACAATCGTAATATAGCCCGGGAGTAAGGAAAAGAGGGGCAGGCCGTAGCGGGCGGTCGGCCCGGGGGAACGTTTCGCACGGGGAGGGGGGCATGGAAGAATCCAAGGCCGCGAACGGGCTCAAGGCCGCGCCCAAGGCCGAGAGGCGGCGGGGCGCAGGCTCTGCGGTGCAGCGGGCGCTGCGCATGGTGGACCCGGGGCGCTGGTCGCTCAAGGGGCGGTTCCTGTACGTCACCGGGGCGCTGCTGATCCTGGGCAACTTCATCCTCATCGGCTACCTGCATGTCATCCTGGAGGACAACATCGCGCGCACGGCGGCGGACCGGCTGCACCTGCTGCGCGAGGTGACCACGGGCGAGGTGCGCCGGATGCAGGACACCCTGCACGCCCAGGCCCTGGCCCTGGCCGAGGTCCAGCCGGTGCAGCGGGCCCTGGAGGAATACGACCAGGCCGCCCTGCGCGCCTTCCTGGTGCCCTACGAGAACAAGATCCGCCACGGGCTGCGCGCGGCCTCGGTGGAATTCCGCCTGTCGCCCGCCGATGCCCGGGGCGAGGGCGTGGACCCCGTCGCGGAGCGCGTGGGCCGGGAGCGGGCCCTGGTGGCCGGGGTGCGTGTGGAGCACGGGCAGCCCGTGGTCTACACCGCCGTGCCGGTGCTGGCTGGGTCGCGCGTGGCGGGCGTGGTGGTGGCCCTGGCTTCCCTGCGCGAGGCCCTGGCCGGGACGATCCTGCCCCCGGAGTACGGCTTGGCCCTGGTGGTGCCCGAGGGCGGCGACGCCCCCGCGCCGGACCAGGGGCTGGCCGTGACGGCCACCCTGGGCGGGGCCGGGCGCGACCTGCCCGCGCCCCAGGCCCTGCGCGCCCACGGCGTGGCGCGCAAGGGCCAGGTCTACGCCACCCTGGTGGAGCTGGCCGACTCGGAAGGCCAGCCCACGGCGGGGGTCGTGGTCAGCTACAACGCCTCGCTGCTCGGCCAGTCCAAGTGGAACCGCATCAACCTCTTCGCCTGGTTCTTCATCGGCGGCGCGCTGGTGCTGTGGTTCGTGCTCTATGCCAACGTCACGCGCATCGAGCGGTTTTTCAACCGCCTGAAGAAGATTATCATCTCCTCGCACTCCAACTACTTCGGGGAGCGCTTCGAGGCGGACCATCTGCACTGCCTCGACGTGATGCACTGCCACAACGAGGAGTGCCCCGTGTACCAGAACCCGTCCCTGGTCTGCTACCTGGAGACGGGCTCCGAGGCCATTTCGCCGCGCTGGCGCGACACCTGCATCTTCCTCAACAAGTACGACAGCTGCAAGGCCTGCCCGGTGTACGCCATGCGCCGGGGCGACGAGCTGACGGAGATGCGCAACGTGGTCAACACCAAGATGCGCCTGTGGAGCAACTTCCTGGGCCGCGTGGGGCACCTGATGGCCTACGTGCTGCGCAGCCAGGAGCACACCGGGCGCATGCCCTCCCTGGACGAGATCTCCGACCGCCTGGAGGAGATGGCCAAGCTGACCTTCTTCAGCCGCGACCTGCAGGGCGTGCTGGACAAGGAGGAGGTCCACGCCCAGCTCGGGCACGTGTTCGCCGACCATTTCAACCTGCGCCGGCTCATGCTCTACGAGGTGCGCGCCGACGACGGCACGGTGGAGGTGGTGCTCGACACCATGCCCGACCAGCCCCTGTGCCGCGAGGCCGTGCTGCGCAACGTCGAGGCCTGCCGCGCCTGTCGCACCGCCGAGGACGTGGTCTCCTTCTACAACCCCGTGCTGTGCCCGCACTTCAACTGCGACCAGGACAAGGACGTGCGCTGCTGCCTGCCCATGGTCATGGGCGGCAAGGTGGGCGGCGTGGCCACCTTCCTGGCGCCCCGGCGTGAGTGGGAGGGGCTGCGTAAGCAACTGCCCATCCTGCGCAAGTATCTGGACGAGGCCGCCCCGGTGCTCTCGTCGCTGCGCCTGCTGATGCTCTCCAAGGAGCAGGCCCTGCACGACCCGCTCACGCGCTGCCACAACCGGCGCTTCCTGGACGAGTTCATCACCACCTTCGAGCCCTTGGCCGACCGCGAGAACCGCACCACCGGCCTGCTGATGTGTGACATCGACTACTTCAAGCAGGTCAACGACGAATACGGCCACGAGGCGGGCGACGCGGTGCTCAAGCAACTGGTGACCATCATCCAGGCCACCATCCGCAAGACCGACCTGCTGGTGCGCTACGGGGGCGAGGAGTTCCTGGCGCTGCTGCAGAACGTGGAGCCCGGCACCTCCGAGCGCGTGGCCGAGAAGATCCGCGCCACCGTGGAGCAGACGGCCCTGCGCCTGCCCGGGGGCACGACCATCCGCAAGACCGTCAGCGTGGGCGTGGCCGAGTTTCCCCAGGACGCGCCGGGCATGTACAAGGCCATCAAGTTCGCCGACGTGGCCCTGTACGAGGCCAAGCGCAGCGGGCGCAACAAGGTCATGCGCTTCGCGCCGGGGATGTGGACGGAGCAGGAGTACTAGCGCCGCGTTCACGACGCGAAGGGGGCAGATGTCTGCCCCGCAGGGCCGCGCGCCGGGCGGCCGGAGGCACGATCTGGCGGCGCCAGCGGGAGCACCCGTGGTGCCGCCGTTTTTTGCGGACACCGCCGTGTGATATATTTTTCACAATCGGCGATTTCCTCCTGCGGCGGGGCGGGTGGATTTCGGGGGCTGTCCGGGTCCGTTCCGGCTCCCGGCCCTGGGGCTGCGCCGGAAGGCTTCCGGTGCTTCCAAGGTAATACCCTTTTATTCCAGTATGATAATCTTTTCGTCTTGGGCTTTCCTTTGGCCAGGGGCAGGCCTGGCGGCACAAAAACTCTTCGGTTTCCGCCAGTGGGCAGAAGGGGCCAGGGTCTCCCGGGGCGGAGCGCGGCAGCCCTCCGGGCGGCCCAGAGCGTTGTTTTTCGTCTTGGAAGGTGCGAAGGCGAAAAAACACTTTAAGGACCTTGAATAGCTAAATTTTATTACGAAAATAATCGGTCTGGACCAGCCTTGGGGAGGTCAAAGGCCCGGCCAGGATTTTTTGGCTTATCTTGATGAAATATAATTGATTTTTAGTTCAACGTGGCCAGGGCTGGCTATTGCGTGAAATCAGTAACGAACGTTGCAGTCCATTGCGGACTCCCCTAAGACGAAAAAGCTGGTTGAATACCCCTACCTTGGAGGACTGTACTCATGGAACTGCTGCGCAAAGTGCTGGTTGCCTGCTTCGTCATGGCGTTCGTGATCGCCCTGGCGGGCGCGGCCCAGGCCGGGCCCATCGTCATCAAGTATTCCCACGTCGTTGCCGAAAACACGCCCAAGGGCCAGATGGCCATCAAGCTCAAGGAGCTTGTGGATGAGCGCCTGGCCGGGAAGGTCGTGGTGGAAGTGTTCCCCAACTCCCAGCTCTTCGACGACGACAAGGTGCTCTCGGCCATGCTGCTGGGCGACGTGCAGCTGGCGGCCCCGGCCCTGTCCAAGTTCGAGAAGTTCACCAAGCGGCTGCAGATCTACGACCTGCCCTTCCTGTTCCGCGACATGGAAGCCATCGACCGCTTCCAGCAGGGCCCCCAGGGCCAGGAGCTGCTGAACTCCATGGCCGACAAGGGCCTCGTCGGCCTGGGCTACCTGCACAACGGCCTCAAGCAGATCAGCTCCAACATGCCCCTGCGCGTGCCTGCCGACGCCAAGGGCCGCAAGTTCCGCATCATGCAGTCCGACGTTCTGGCCGCGCAGTTCGAGGTCCTGGACGCCGTGCCCCTCAAGGCGCCCTTCTCCGAGGTCTTCACTCTGCTGCAGACCAAGGCCATCGACGGGCAGGAGAACTCCTGGTCGAACATCTATTCCAAGAAGTTCTACGAGGTGCAGCCCTATATCACCGAGACCGACCACGGCGTGCTGGACTACATGCTGGTGACCTCCGCCGAATTCTGGAACAGTCTGCCCGAAGACGTGCGCACCGTGCTCAAGGAGTGCATCGACGAAGCCATCGTGCACAACAACGTCGTCTCCGACGCCAAGTCCATCGAGGACAAGCAGAAGATCGCCGAGTCGGGCCGCACCGAGATCATCGAGCTGACCGACGCCGAGCGTGAGCAGTGGGTCGAGGCCATGAAGCCGGTGTGGAAGCAGTTCGAGGGCGACATCGGCACCGAAATGCTGGAGGCCGCCGTTGCCTCCAACAAGAAGTAGCCGGACCGGTCCATGGCCACCATACGCATGATTCTCAACCGCTTCGAGGAGGGGGTCATCTCCCTGCTGCTCGCGGCCATGACCCTGGAAGTCTTCGTCGAGGTCATCCTGCGCTACGGGTTCAACACGGGCCTGCTCTGGGGAACGGAGCTGACCCTGCACCTGGGCGCGTGGATGGTGCTCTTCGGGGCGTCCTACGGCATCAAGGTCGGCTCGCACATCGGGGTGGACGCGTTCTTGCGCGTCCAGCCCCCGGCGGCGCGCCGGGTGATCAGCACCCTGGCCGTGCTGGGTGCCATGTGCTACTGCGTCCTGGTGATGATCGGCGCCTGGGCCTATCTCGCCAAGATGTACGCCATCGGCATCGAGTTGCAGGATATCCCCGTCCCGCGCTGGATGGCCCACAGCATCCTGTTCATCGGCTACGTGATGCTGTTCGCGCGGCTGCTCGAGCTGCTGGTGCGTGTGGTCACGGGCAAGGCCGACGGCTTCAAGCTGCCCGACGAGGCCAAAGAGGGCATCAAGATGTACGTCAAGCGCGGCGCCGGGGGTGCAACTGCTCCCGGTGCCACGCCTGACGGCGGGGAGGTGCCCAGGCCATGACCACCGTCGCCCTGTTCCTCATCCTCTTCCTGTGCCTGCTCTCGGGCATGCCCATCGCCATGGGCCTGGGCCTGGCGAGCATCTCGACCATCCTGTTCTTCTCCAACGATTCGCTGGCGTCCGTCTCCCTGAAGCTCATGGCCAACCTGGGCGAACACTACACCCTGTTGGCCATTCCGTTCTTCATCCTCTCCTCGTCCTTCCTGTCCACGGGCGGGGTGGCCAACCGGCTGATCCGTTTTGCGGTGGACTGCGTGGGCTCCATCCGGGGCGGCCTGGCCATGGCCTCGGTGCTGGCCTGCATGCTCTTCGCCGCCGTGTCGGGCTCCTCGCCCGCCACCGTGGCGGCCATCGGCAGCATCGTCATCGCGGGCATGGTCCGCTCCGGGTATCCGGAGTCCATGGCTGCGGGCGTCATCTGCAACGCGGGCACCCTGGGCATCCTCATCCCGCCGTCCATCGTCATGCTCGTCTACGCGGCGGCCACCGAAGAGTCCGCCGCGCGGCTGTTCATGGCCGGTGTCGTGCCCGGGCTGATGATGGGCCTTATGCTCATGGCCGTGATCTACGTGGTGGCGCGGGTGAAGAATCTGCCCGCCCAGCCCTGGCCGGGCGTGCGGGCGCTGCTGCTCTCGTTCATCTCGGCCTCGGGCGGGCTGTTCCTGATCTTCATCGTGCTCGGGTCCATCTACCTCGGCGTGGCCAGCCCCACCGAGGCGGCGGCCCTGTCGGCGGTGTACGCCTATGTGGTGGCGGTGTTCATCTACCGCGACATGGGCCCGCTCAAGGGCGTGCCCTGGCGCACGTCCGGCGAGAGCCTGGGGGCGGCGGCCCTGCGCAACGTGGGCGGCATGCTCCTGGCCTTCCCCAGGAGCCTCTACCACCCCGAGGTGCGCAAGGTCGTGCTGGACGCCTCCAAGGTGTCCATCATGCTGCTGTTCATCATCGGCAACGCCATGCTCTTCGCCCACGTGCTGACCACCGAGCGCATCCCGCACCACATCGCCGAGCTCATCGTGCACTGGAACCTGCCCTCCTGGGGGTTCCTCATTGTCGTCAACATCCTGCTGCTCATCGCGGGCAACTTCATGGAGCCGTCGGCCATCCTGCTGATCATGGCGCCCATCCTGTTCCCCATCTCGCAGCAGCTGGGCATCGACGGCACCCACCTGGGCATCATCATGGTCGTGAACATGGAGATCGGCATGATCACGCCACCGGTGGGCCTGAACCTGTTCGTGACCTCGGGTATCACCGGCAAACCGCTGACCTGGGTGCTGCGCGCGGCGCTGCCCTGGCTCATGGTCCTGCTGGTCTTCCTGGTGCTGGTCACCTACATCCCGGAGATATCCCTGACCCTGCCCGACTACATCGACAAGATGCGCGGCTACAAGTAGCCCGGGCGGCCCCACCCGAAACCAAGGCCCCCGCCGGAGCGTTCCGGCGGGGGCCTTTCGTTGCGCGCAGGGGGCGGGCGCGGCTATTCGGCCTTGCCCTCGCGGCTGGTGATCAGGATCAGGTGGTAGCCGAACTGGGTGCGCACCGGGCCGTGGACCGTGCCCACCGCCTCGGTGAAACAGACCTTGTCGAATGCCTCGACCATCATCCCGGGGCGGAAGGTGCCCAGGTCACCGCCCTGGCGGCCCGAAGGGCACTTGGAATGCTCGCGGGCCATGGCCTCGAACTCGGCCCCGGCCTCGATCTTCTGCTTCAGCTCCAGGCAGGCTTCTTCCGTGGGCACCAGGATGTGCTTGGCGGTACAGGTCAGCATGGGGGGATCTCCTTGCGTTTGCGCGGTGATTTGGACGCCCGGCCCGGACGGGGCCACGGCGGGAGGGGCAGGGTCGCACAAGGGGCCGTCCTTGGCAAGGCCGGGCCCGCCCGCCCGGTCCGACTTTTCTTGACAGACGCTGCGGCGCACGGTACGGCTATGCTCCCAATCCCTTGAAGTCACGGAGAAGCGATGAGAATCATTGTGCAATTTTTTGCAGTTGCCCTCCTGGCCCTGGCCGTATGCGCCGTGGACGCAAGCCCCGCCGACGCAGCCCGCTTTGGCGGCGGCAAGTCCTTTGGCGGCAACAAATCCTTCAACCAGAACTATTCCAAGCCCGCGCCGACCCAGCGCCAGACCGGGCAGCAGCAGATGGGCGCCCCGGCCCGCCCGGGCATGGGCGCCATGGGCGGCATGCTCGGCGGCCTGCTGGCCGGCACCCTGCTGGGCTCGCTGTTCTTCGGCCAGCCCTTTGCCGGGGGCGGGATGCTCGACATCCTGCTCATCGGCGGAGTGTTGTTCCTGCTCTTCCGCCTGCTGCGCGGGCGCAGGCCCATGGCCCAGCCCGCCGGGGCGGGCATGGGCTACGGCGGGCCGCCCTCCGGCCCCATGACCCGCGACGCTGGGCCCGGCGCGGCCTGGGGCGGGCTGGCCAGCGCCGCCGATGCCCGGCCCGAGGTCAGCACTCCCCCGGGCTTCGACGAGGCTGAGTTCCTGCAGGGCGCCAAGGCCGCCTATGGCCGCCTGCAAACCTCGTGGGACGCCCGCGACCTGGACGACATCCGCCAGTTCACCACCGACGCTGTGTTCTCGGAAATCGGCGCCCAGGCCCAGGCCGACCCCGGCCCCTCGCGCACCGAGGTGCTGATGGTCGATGCCCGGCTGCTCGAAGCCCGCGCCGAGGGCCCGGCCACCCTGGCCACCGTGTACTTCGACGCCCTGCTGCGCGAAAACCAGGGCGGCACCACCGCCCAGGTCCGCGAGGTCTGGCATTTCCGCCGCCAGGACGACGTGTCCGGCGGCATGTGGCTGCTCGACGGCATCCAGCAGCTCGAGCAGTAGCCGGGGCGGCGCTCCGGTATTTCCGGCAGGCGGCGCGGGGCAGCCCCTGCGCCGCCTGCTGTGCTTGGCCCAGGCTCCGGAGCGGGCCATTGACAGGGCGTGGCGCAGTCGCTACCCGGGAAGCATCCGCCAAAAGAGGGGGGCGCATGGCCTGGCATTGGGTGAAGCGGCTGCTGGACCGGCTTGGCGCGCCGGAACTGGCCTGGGTGCAGGTGGAGATCACCACCCGCTGCAACGCGCGCTGCGGCTATTGCCCGCGCACGGCCCTGGGGCCGCGCTGGTCCAGCCGGGACATGCCGCTCGAACTCTTCCGCGAGTTGCTGCGCTGCCTTGGCCAGACCAGGCAGGCGCACCTGCAAGGCTGGGGCGAACCCCTGCTGCACCCGCAGTTTTTCGAAATGGTCCGGCTGTGCAAGGCCAGGGGCCTGGCCGTGAGCACCACCACCAACGGCATCGCCCTGGATGACGCCAGCCTGCTGCGCCTCGTCGAGCTGGAGGTGGACGTGCTGGGGGTCAGCCTCGCGGGCACCAGCCCGCAGGCCAACGACGCCCTGCGGGCCGGGACGAGCATGGAACGGCTCGCGCAGCGGCTGGGTCGCCTGGCCGAGCTGAAGGCGCGCCTGGGTAAGCCTCGCCCCGAGGTGCACTTGGCCTACCTGAACGTGGCGGACGGCCCGCAGGATCTGGCCTTGCTCCCGGAGCTGGCCCGCGACATGGGCGCCACCAAGATCATGGTCAGCGAACTGTCCCCGGTGGCGACGCCGGAAATGCCCGGCTTGGCCCAGGATCCACGCCGCCTGGGGCTGGACGGGGGTGAGGCGGCGTATCAGGCGCTGGCCGAGCGCGGCGCGGCCCTGGGGCTGGAGGTCTTCTGGGCCTCGCGCCTGCGCCGCGTGACGGGGCTGCCCTGCACGGAGAACCCCGAGACGGCCTGCGTGGTGGGGGTGCAGGGCCAGGTCACGCCCTGTGTCTCCTGCTGCCCCGTCCTGGCGGGCGAAGGAGAGGGGACCGGGCCCGCAGCGTTGCCCGCCGTCCGGCCCATGGTCTTTGGCGACCTGCGCCGCGACTCCCTGACCGACATCTGGCACAGCGAACCCTACGCCCGTTTCCGGGCCTTGTTCGACCCCCAGGCGCAGGAGCCCTTGTGGCCGCCGCAGTGCGCGAACTGCCCGCAACGCGGCGAGGTGCGGCCCCTGGAGAGCTGACGCAACGGCACGGCCTCTGCCCCTTGCATCTTCTTTTGCCCCTGTTCCGTTCCCTCCGGGCCCAGGCCCTTACGCCGAGGCGCCAGAAGGCGCGCGTCCCCTGGCCTGCGGGCCTTGCCGGGCCGGGCGGCCTCAGCCGGCCCGCTGCGCGGGCGGCGCCGTGCCCACAGGCAGGCGGATGATGAATTCGGCGCCGTGGCCGGGCTCGGAGTCCAGGGTGAAGGAGCCTTTGTGGTTGTTGGTGATGATGAAGTAGGACACGGACAGCCCCAGGCCCGTGCCTTCGCCCGGGGCCTTGGTGGTGAAGAAGGGCTCGAAGATGCGCTTGCGGTTTTCCGGGCCGATGCCCGGGCCGTTGTCGCGGATGCGGATCTCGGCGTAGCCCGCCTCGGCGCGGGTGGTGACGGTCAGGGTGGGCCGTGCGGGGGGCGGCCGCATGCCGCTCATGGCCTGGGCGGCGTTCTTGAAGACGTTGAGCAGCACCTGCTCGATCTCCGTGGGCGTGCAGGGCACCTGGGGCAGGGCGGGGTCGAAGGTGCGCTGGATGTGGATCTTGCGGAAATCGTAGCGCTTTTTCAGGTCGTAGTCGCTGGCGGCCAGGGCCAGCACGCGTTCGATGAGGGCGTGCAGGTCGGTGGGGACGTGGCGCGAGGAGCTGCGGCGGCTGAAGTTGAGCATGTTGGCGACGATGGCCGCCGCGCGCTGGCCCGATTCGCTGATGCCGTCGAGCATGCGCAGGACGCCGCGCTCGCGCATGTAGGCCTGGATGGTGTCCATGCTCGTGCCCAGGGCGGCGGCGGCCTCGCGGTTGGCGGGCAGCTCGGGGCTGGTGCGGCGACGGATGTTCTGGGCGCTTTGCAGGATGCCGCCCAGGGGGTTGTTGATCTCGTGGGCCATGCCCGCGGCCAGCCCGCCCACGCTCATCATCTTCTCGGTCTGGATCATGATCTCTTCGAGCTGGACGCGGGTGGTCACATCCTCGATGCGGATGACGGCGCCGCCGTCGCCCTCGCCGGACAGGGGGGCGAAGGCTAGGTCGTAGAAGGCGCTGCGCGCGTCGCTGGGCCCCGGCTGGTGCTCCAGCTTGCCCGCGCGGCCCATGGTCAGCGCGGCACTCAGGTGCTTGCGCGCGCCCTGCAGGATGGGGAAGAGCCGGTAGGCGTCCTGGCCCCGGGCCTGCGCGGGGTCCAGGCCGCACAGCCGGGCGGCGCCCGCGTTCATGAGCGTGACACGGGCCTGGGCGTCCACGGCGAGCACGGCGCTGGCCAGGGAATCGACGATGCTGCCCAGGTGCGCACGGCTGTGGCGCAGGTCGCGCTCGCGCCCGGCGATCATGGCGGCCATGGAGGTGAACTCGCGCTCCATGACGCCCAGCTCGGCGAAGGTGTCGGGCCCGGCGATGGCCGAGTCGCGGTAGTCGCCGCGTGCGGCGTGTTGCAGGGTGCCCGCGAAGGCCGACAGCGGGGCCACCACGCGGCGGTGCAGCTCGTAGCGGAAGCTGGCGGCGATGATGGTGAAAAAGGCCAGCAGGAAGACGATCAGCCCGGCCACGGTGCGCGACACCGGCACGAGAATCTCGCCCAGGGGGGTGAACAGGGCCAGGCGCCAGCCCAGCTCGGGCAGCACCTCCACGGCCCCGGCGTGCAGGACGCCCTCCTGGCGGAACACGGCGGCCAGTCGCTCCTGGTCGCCCAGCCTGGAAAACAGCTCCCAGCCGCCGACATTGGTCTGCTGGCGGACCTGGGTGTCGTCGGGATGCACGATGAGGTTGCCGTGGGCGTCGGTGAGCAGCAGCCGGGTGGCCTCGCCGGGCGGGGCGAAGTCGTTGAGGTGCGCGCGCAGGGCCTCCAGGCTCAGCTCGGCGACGATGCTCCAGCCGCCCCGGGCGGGGTGGGCGAGGTAGATGGTTAGGCCTCCGGCGCCGGGGGCGTAGACGGGCCGGGAGATGCCCTGGCCCTCGCCCGCCGGGTTGAACAGGAAGGGGAAGTCCTGCCCGACCATGCCCGAGGGGTAGGCCGCGGTGATGTCGCCGTCCTGGTTGAGCCACAGCAGGCGCTCGAAATGCGGGAATGAGGCATAGAGGTTGGCCAGCTCGGCGGTGAGCGCCCGCTCGGAAGCGGCGGGGACGTCCAGCGAAGCGTGGCGCAGGGCGTGGCGGGTGTCGTCCATGTAGGCCGCCACATAGCGCGCCAGGGACTGGGTCAGCATGGCGTTGCGTTCGACGAGCCCGGTGTACTGGCGGTAGGCGATGGCCGAGCCCAGCACCAGGGTGAAGACCAGGCTCGGAGCCAGGACCAGCACCAGGAGCTTGCGGTGGATGATGGCGTTGAGGGACGGGGCGTTCATGGCTCGGCGACGGTGGCGATGGTTGTGAACTCGCGCCCGGCCACGGCCACGATGAACGCGGGGCGCTGCACGTCGCCGAACTCGTCGAGGCGCAGGGGAGCGACGATGCCGGGCAGCTCGGTCAGCCCCGCCAGGGCGGCGGGCAGCCGGGCGGGGTCGCCGCCCGCGCCGCGCAGGGCCGCGGCCAGCACCAGGCCGCATTCGTAGCCGAAGGCGGCGGCGAAATTGGGCTCCCAGCCGAAGCGTTCGCGGTAGCGCGCGACGAAGCGCTGGAACTCGGGCCGGGGGGTGTCCGCGCTGTGGCTGACGGCGAACAGGATGCCCTCGGCGGCCTTGCCCCCGGCCTGGAGCAGCTCGCTGGTGCAGGCCCACATGGAGCTGTAGATGCGCAGGGTCTGGCCCTGGTGGCGGAGCTGGCGGGCCAGGGCGGCCAGGTCGCGGGCCGAGGTGGTGGCGTGCACCGCCGGGGCGCCCAGGGCGCGCAGCTGGCGGGCGGCGTCCTCCCAGTCCCCGGCCTGGGAGGAGTGGACCCGCAGGTCGGCCAGCACCGTGCCGCCTCCGGCGGTGAAGCGCTCGGCGAAGGCTGCGGTGTAGGGTGCGGCGTAGGGTTCGTTGTCCAGGTCGGTGATGGTGACCACGGCGCGCAGGCCGTCCTGCTCCAGGCAGTATCGGGCCATGGCGCGGGCCCAGGTGGTCGAGGCGGGGATGACGCGGAAGAAGCCGTCCTTTTTGCCCGAGAGCAGGGGCGTGGAGGTGGTGGGCGAGAGCAGCGGCACCCCGGCCTCTTCGGCCACGGGCAGGGCGGCCAGGGTCTGCACGCTGGTCATGGGGCCGACGATGGCGGCCACGCCCTCCTTGGCCAGGTCCAGCACGGCGGCCTGGGCCGTTTCGGGGGTCGGGCCATCGTCGCGGGCCAGCAGCAGGAGCGGGCGGCCCAGCACGCCGCCTGCGGCGTTGATGTCCTCCAGGGCCATGGTCAGGCCGTTGCGGCCCTGCACGCCCAAGTCGGAGAAGCGGCCCTCCAGGGGTCCGGCGAAGCCCACGCGCAGGGGCTCGGGCTCGCCGCATGTCGCCAGGGCGACACACAGCAGGATCGCGGAAAGGATCCTGGCGGCGGTGCGGGCGTGGCGCATGGGCGGGCCTCCGGCTGCGGTGGAAGGCCCGGTGATCCAGGGCCATCAGCCCCAGGCTAGCACAAGCGGCGGCAATGGCAAACGGGCAATGTCGTCCGGGCCGGGTTTGTCCGGCTGGTGTCCGCCCGGGTCCGGCCCGGGCTCAGTCCGGGTCCTCCAAGGCGGAGGTGTCGCCTGCGTCCTGGCCCAGCTCTTCGGCGCGCAGGATGCGGCGCATGATCTTGCCGCTTCTGGTGTGCGGCAGCGATTCGCGGAACTCGATGGACTTGACCACGGCCACGGGCCCCAGCTCGCGCCGGACGTGGGCACGCAGGGCGGCCACAAGGTCCTCGGCGGTCTCGAATTCCTTCTGCCAGCCGTCGTGCAGCACCAAAAAGGCTTTGGCCACCTCGCCCTTGATCTTGTCGGGGATGCCGATGACGGCGGCCTCGGCCACGCAGCGGTGGGCCACCAGGGCGCTTTCCACCTCGGCGGTGCCGATGCGGTGCCCGGCGATGTTCATCACGTCGTCGGCGCGGCCCTGGATCCAGTAGTAGCCGTCCTCGTCGCGCCGGGCCACGTCGCCCGCGTAGTACACGCCGGGGATCTTCTCCCAGTAGGATTTCTTGTAGCGCTCGGGGTCCTTGTAGATGGTGGTCATCATGGCCGGCCAGGGCCGCTTGAGCACCAGGAACCCGCCCTTGCCCGGGGGCACGGGGTTGCCGTGGGCGTCCACCACGTCGGCCTCGATGCCCGGCAGGGGCTTGTTCACCGAGCCGGGCTTGAGCAGCGAGATGGGCAGCGGGCTGATCATGAACATGCCCGTCTCGGTCTGCCACCAGGTGTCCATGATTGGGCACTCCGAGCGGCCGATGTACTTGTAGAGCCAGACCCAGGCCTCGGGGTTCATGGGCTCGCCCACGCTGCCCAGCAGGCGCAGGGTGCTGAGGTCCTTCTTGCGCGGGTACTGCACGCCAAAGCGCATGAGCATGCGCACCAGGGTCGGCGAGGTGTACAGGATGGTCACGCCGAAGCGGGCCACCACGTCCCACAGCCGGTCGGCCTGGGGGTAGAGGGGGTGGCCCTCGTACATCACCGTGGTCGTACCCGCCACCAGCGGGCCGTAGATGACGTAGCTGTGCCCGGTGATCCAGCCCGCGTCGGCGGTGCACCAGAAGATGTCCGTGGGCTTGATGTCGAAGACCCAGTCCAGGGTGCGGGCGATGCCGACCATGTAGCCGCCGTGGGCGTGCACGATGCCCTTGGGCTTGCCCGTGGCCCCCGAGGAGTAGAGCAGGAACAGCGGGTCCGTGGCCTCCATGACCTCGGTGGCGCACACGGGGCGCTCCTGGCGCACCAGGTCGTCGTACCACAGGTCGCGCGGCTCGTGCATCTCGGTGTCCACGTTCACGCGGTGGACCACCACGCACGTTTCCACGCACTCGGCCCCGGCCCCGGCCAGGGCCTCGTCCACCAGGGCCTTCAGGTTGATGATCCGTCCGTTGCGGTAGAAGCCGTCGGCGGTGATGACCACCTTGGCCTGGGCGTCGGCCACGCGCTCGCGCAGCACCTTGGCCGAAAAGCCGCCGTAGACCATGCTGTGGATGGCCCCGAGCTTGGCCACGGCGAGCATGGCGATGGCCGTTTCGGGCAGGATGGGCATGTAGAGCACCACGCGGTCGCCCTTGGCCACGCCCAGGGTGCGCAGGGCGTTGGCGAAGCGGTTCACCTCGCGGTAGAGCTCGTAGTAGGTGTATTTGCGCTGGTCGCCGGGCTCGCCCTCCCAGATGAGCGCCAGCTTGTTCTTGTTGGCGGTCTCGATGTGGCGGTCCAGGGCGTTGTAGACGATGTTGCAGCGCGCGCCGGGGAACCAGCGGTAGAACGGCGGGTTGGAGTCGTCGAGCACGCGGTCCCACTTCTTGAACCAGTCCAGCTCGTGGGCGGCGTCCTCCCAGTAGGCCAGGGGGTCCTGCTCGGCGCGGCGCTGGGCCTGTTCGAGCTGGTGGGGGTTGATGTTGGCCTCGATCACCAGTTGGGGCAGGGGGCGGAAAACCCGCTCCTCCTGCAAAAGGGCGTCCAGGGCTCCTGTCTGGTCCATGCTCGGGCTCCTTGCTTGTGGCCGCCGCGCGGGGCGGCGGGCCGTCGGTGCGCCCCGGGGGGCGCGGCGGACGCGGGCGCGTCCGCTACAATCCGAGAATGCGTTTGAGTTCGGTGATGCGCCGCCTGCTGATGGGCAGTTCGATGCGCGTCTTGCCCTGGGTGCGCAGCATGAAGTTGCTGCCGGGCAGCGAGGCGATCTCGGTGACCATCTCCAGGTTCACCAGGTACTTGCGGTGCACGCGGAAGAACCTGTACTGGCGCAGGCGGTCTTCCAGGACTTTGAGCCGGTAGGAGGTCAGGAACTTTTGCCCGGCGGTGTGCACATAGGAATAGTCCTCGTAGGCCTCGACGAAGATGATCTGGGTGTAGGGGATGAGCACCGTGCGCCCGTCCAGGGTGATGGGCAGCTTTTCGATCTCCACCGGGCGCGGGGTGGTGCCGTATGCCCAGGCCTGGGAGAGGGCCTTCATGAAGCGGTCCTCCTCCTCCTCGCCCAGGGGCAGCTGCACGGTCTGCTCGTCCTCGTCGGGGTCGTCCCCGTCGCCCCAGGGGGCGGGCGCCGGGATTTCCTTGAAATGCGCGCGGAACTGCGAGAGCCGGGCCACGGTGCGCGCAAAGCGCTCGCCCGAGGGCGGCCACAGCAGGTAGTCCGTGGCGCCCAGCTCGAAGGCAGCGAAGGCCTTGGACTCGTCCGCGGCCAGGAACACCAGGGCGGGCTTGTGCCTGCGCCCGGAGAGCATCTGGGCCAGCTCGAAGCCCGAGGCGTCGCCGGGCAGGTCCAGCCCGAGGAAGAAGATGCCGTAGGGCACGTGCTCCAAAAGCTCCAGGGCCTCGAAGGCCGTGACGGCCTCGCCCAGCACGCGCACGAAATCCACGCCCGCCAGGTGCTCGCGCAGGGCGGCGCGCACGGCGGGGTCGGGGTGCAGGAGCAGGGTGTTCAGGTAGCGCATGGGCCTGGCCGTGGTTGCTGTGGTTTTTGGGCCTCTTGGCGGAGCCTCTTCCGGACTACCGCGAAACGGGGGCCCGCGCAAGGGCGCCTTCGGCAGGCGGCGCCCAGCGCCCGGCGGACGGCGGCGCGAAGCATTAGACTTCCGGTCGCAAATGCCTTACAAGGTGCCCACGTCCCGGCCCGGCCCCCGGAGGCGAAGACTCCCCTGGCGGGTTCAAGCACATGACCAAGATCACCACCATTCGCAACTTCAGCATCATCGCGCACATCGACCACGGCAAGTCCACCCTGGCCGACCGCATCCTGGAGCTGACGGGCCTGGTGTCCGAGCGGGAGCGGCGCGAGCAGTACCTGGACCGCATGGAGCTCGAGCGCGAGCGCGGCATCACCATCAAGGCCCAGACCGTGCGCATCCCCTACCGCGCGGCGGACGGGCGCCAGTATATTTTGAACCTCATCGACACCCCCGGGCACGTGGACTTCTCCTACGAGGTCTCGCGGTCCCTGGCGGCCTGCGAGGGCGCGCTTTTGGTGGTGGACGCCACCCAGGGCGTGGAGGCCCAGACCCTGGCCAACGTGTACCTGGCCCTGGACCACAACCTGGAGATCGTCCCGGTCCTGAACAAGATCGACCTGCCCAGCGCGGACCCCGACGGCGTCAAGGCCCAGATCGAGGAGATCGTGGGCCTGGACTGCAAGGACGCCCTGGCCGTTTCGGCCAAGACGGGCCTGGGCGTGGACCAGGTGCTCGAAGCCATCGTCGCGCGCCTGCCCGCCCCCGAGGGCGACCCCGAGGCGCCCCTCAAGGCGTTGATCTTCGACTCGTGGTACGACACCTACCGCGGGGTCACGGTGCTCTTCCGCGTGCTCGACGGCGAGGTCTTCGTGGGCCAGAAGATCCAGATCTTCTCCACGGGCCGCCGCTTCGAGGTCACCAACGTCGGCGTGTTCTCCCCCGATGCCAAGGACGTGCAGCGCCTGGGCCCCGGGGAGGTCGGCTTCCTGTGCGCGAGCATGAAGGAGCTGTCCGACGCGCCCGTGGGCGACACCATCACCGACGCCAAGCGCCCCTGCGCCGAGCGCTTCCCGGGCTTCAAGACCATCAAGCCCATGGTCTTCTGCGGGCTGTACCCCGTGGAGCCCGCCGAATACGAAACCCTCAAGGCCGCCCTGGAGAAGCTCCAGCTGAACGACGCGGCCTTCTGGTACGAGCCCGAGACCTCCCAGGCCCTGGGCTTCGGCTTCCGGGCCGGGTTCCTGGGCCTTTTGCACATGGAGATCATCCAGGAGCGCCTGGAGCGCGAGTTCGAGGCCCGGTTGATCACCACCGCGCCGTCGGTGGCCTACAAGGTGACGACCCTCGCCGGCGAGGAGCTGCTCATCGACAACCCGAGCAAGCTGCCCGACGTGCAGAAGATCGCCAGCCTGGCCGAGCCCTACGCGCGCATGGAGATCCACGTGCCCAACGAATACGTGGGCGGCGTGCTCAAACTGTGCGAGGAGAAGCGCGGCATCCAGAAGGACATGCGCTACCTGACGGCCACGCGGGTGATGATCACCTACGAGCTGCCCTTTGCCGAGGTGGTCTTCGACTTTTTCGACAAGCTCAAGTCCATCACCAAGGGCTACGCCTCGCTGGACTACGAGGTCATCGACTTCCGCGAGGCGGACCTGGTGAAGCTGGACATGATGATCAACGGCGACCCCGTGGACGCCCTGTCGATCATCGTGCACCGCGAGCGGGCCACGCGCTATGGCCGCGCCGTGGCCCTCAAGCTCAAGCACGCCATTCCGCGCCAGTTGTTCGAGGTCATCGTGCAGGCCGCCATCGGCCAGCGCATCATCGCCCGCGAGCGCAACCCCCCCCTGCGCAAGAACGTCACCGCCAAGTGCTACGGCGGCGACATCACCAGAAAGCGCAAGCTGCTGGAAAAGCAGAAAGAGGGCAAGAAGCGCATGAAGCGCATGGGCAACGTGGAAATCCCCCAGGAAGCCTTCCTGGCGGCCCTGAAGGCCGGGGAAGACTAGAAACCGGAACCCTCCGCCCGGCGGTGCGTGCCGCCGGACGTGTTTGCGGGGCCGCCCGTCTGGGGCGCGCCCGGCATGGAGAAAGGACGCATGGAACCCAAATGGTCCAAAGTGTTGCGCGAGTGGGTTGAGGCACTGCTCTTTGCCCTGATCCTGGCCCTGTTCATCCGCTCCTTCGTGGTCCAGGCCTTCAAGATCCCGTCGGGCTCCATGCTGCAGACGTTGCAGATCGGCGACCACCTGCTGGTGAACAAGTTCATCTACGGCATCAAGGTGCCCTTCACGGACTGGACCCTGGTGCCCCTGTCCGACCCCGAGTTCGGCGACGTCATCGTCTTCGAGTACCCCAAGGACCCCAGCAAGGACTTCATCAAGCGCTGCATCGGCCTGCCCGGCGACACCATCGAGGTGCGCGACAACCACGTCATCCGCAACGGCCAGCCCGTGGACGAGCCCTACCTCTCCGGCCTGCCGGGCTCGGGGGGCTTCATGGCCCGCGACTTCGGGCCCGTCACCGTGCCCGAGGGCAAGTACTTCATGCTCGGCGACAACCGTAACAACTCGCAGGACTCGCGCTTCTGGGGCTTCGTGGACCGTCAGGCCATGGTCGGCAAGGCCTGGCGCATCTACTGGTCGTGGAAAACCAAGCCCGACCCGCGCCGCCCCGGCAGCTACGTCACCGACTGGAGCGGCTTCCCGCCCGTGCGCCTGGAGCGCCTGGGCAGGGCCGTGGAGTAGCGCGCCCCGCGCCGCGCGGCCCCGGCCAACGCAGGCGGCCTGCCTCCCCCGGGGGAGGCGGGCCGCCTGGCGTTGCGGGCCGGGGGCGGCTCAGGCCGGGGCGGCCCCGGCGCGGACCACGCGGTTCTTGCCGGCCTGCTTGGCCCGGTACAGGGCCCGGTCGGCGGCGACCACCAGCCCGTCCCAGTCCTCCTCGGGCTCGCCCAGGGAGGCCACCCCGCAGCTGGCCGCCACGGGCACGGGCTGCCCGCTCTCGGCCAGCCCCAGCCCGCGCAGGGCGCGGCGCAGGCGTTCGGCCAGCTCCGCAGCCCGGTCGCCGTCGGTGTCGGGCAGCAGCACCAGGAATTCCTCGCCCCCGTAGCGGGCCACGATGTCGTGGCCGCGCACGCCCTGGCCGATGGCCCGGGCCAGGGCCTGGAGCACCCGGTCCCCGGCCTTGTGGCCGTGGGTATCGTTGATGGCCTTGAAGTCGTCCACGTCGAAAAGCACGAGGGACAGGGGCCGCCCGGTGCGCTGGGCCAGGAGCACCTCGCGCCGGGCGCGCTCTTCCAGGGCCCGGCGGTTGAAGAGCCCGGTCAGCGGGTCGCGCTCGGCCAGCTCCAGCAGCCGGGCCTCGTAGCGCTGCACGCTCATCCAGGCGATGCCGAAGGCGCAGCCGAGCAGGAAGATCAGGTAGGCCAGGACGCTCAGGGTCTGGATGGGGCCCGCCAGCAGCAGGGAGTCGCCCGGGTGGTACAGCATGGTCAGCCCCGCGCGCAGCAGCGAACTCGCCGCAGTCAGCGTGCAGACCAGGGCCGTGAACCACTGCGAGGGCAGGCGGGGCCTGCCCCCGGAGTCGAGCACGCTGCGGGCGCACAGGACGCCCAGCACGGCCATGGCCAGGCTGAAGCTGACGATGCGGGCCTGCAGGTCGGGCTGGACGGCGCTGTAGTGATGGCTGATGGCCGCAGCCAGCAGGACGACCACGAGCCCGGTCCGGCGGTGCCCGGCGCGGCCCCGCACGAACTGCGACAGCCCTTCGTCCATGCAGGCCAGCCCGGCCACCAGCATGGCGTTGGGCAGGATGATGGAGGCCCAGTCCGGCACGGTTCCGCGCAGGGCCACCAGGGCCGAGCCGATGCCGAAGGCCAGGAACGACGCCCCGCAGCAGGGCAGGCCCCGGAAGGTCCGCTGTGCCGTCTGGAACAGGAACAGCCCCAGCCCGAACAGGGTGGCGGCGGACGCGGAGACGGCGATGAGGGTGTAGATATCCAGGCGCATGGGGCCTCTTGGGGGAGGAGATTGGTTCCCCATACGGCAACGGGGCCGTAAATGCAAAGCCCGCGCGGGCGCCGGGCGCGCAACCCTTGCGCCCGGGCCGCTTTGCGGATACACGGGTCGATACCAACCTGACGATATGCCCGGAGATTTCTCGTGCTCGCCGCCATCGCCACCGCCGCCCTGCACGGCATCGACGCCTACCGCGTGGACCTGGAAGTGGACTTCTCGCGCCAGGGCATGCCCGCCTTCAGCATGGTCGGGCTCGCTGAGGGCGCGGTGCGCGAGTCCAAGGAGCGCGTGTTCTCGGCGCTCAAGAACTCGGGCTTCCGCCTGCCGCCCGCGCGCATCACCGTGAACCTCGCCCCGGCGGACGTGCGCAAGGCGGGCAGCGGCTACGACCTGCCCCTGGCCGTGGGCCTGCTGGCGGGCGCCGGGGTGCTGGACGCGGCGCGCGCCTCGGGCTGGTTCCTGGCCGGGGAGCTTTCCCTGGCCGGGGAGCTCAAGGCCGTGCCCGGGGTGCTGCCCCTGGCGACCCTGGCCCGCGACGAGGGCGCGCGCGGCATCATCGTGCCCCGGGCCAACGCCGCCGAGGCCGCCGTGGTCGAGGGCGTGGCGGTCTACGGCCTGGGCACCCTGGCCGAGGCCGTGCGCTTTTTGGCTGGCGAGCAGCAGGCCGAGCCCGAGCCCGGCAACCTCGCCGCCCTGTGGGCCGCGCGCGAGGCCTTCCCCCTGGATTTCGCCGAGGTCAAGGGCCAGGAGCACGCCAAGCGGGCCATCGAGATCGCCGCCGCCGGGGGCCACAACCTGCTTTTGTTGTGATACATTTATTTTTTTAGTCCGATGAGAAATCCCCCAGCTTTGCTGGGGGATTTCAAAGAAAATGCAGGGCGACCCATTCGAACAAACCTTTGGGCACAAGCTCAAGAAAATGTCGGCTGAACGATACGGTAGCCGTTTCCCGGCTTCCATGTGCTTCGATGAGGTCATATCCCAACTCGACTACGGGGTGGACCTGTCTCACTTGGTAAAATCCAAATACGTTCCCCAATAAGCCTTGCTCATCTATCGCATAAGCCTTCCCGCTTGTCGGCCCCAAGCCGACGAGTGGGAAGGCGGTTCCAGGCAGGGCATAAATCAACGAGTTGATTTATGCCCTGCCTGGAACCTCATGACCCAAAAAACCCCGCCGAAGCGGGGTCTATTCACTGACTGCTGCCTAGGTAGGCATCGGATACATCACGCCGTCCGGCGGAATTCCCTGCGGTCACTTCGATTTCATCACGGGCTTCGGCATCGAGCCGGGGCCATTCTTCCCCTGCCGCGTTGTAGGCGGCTTGCTGGAAGGCTGCCACGGATTCATGCTGATTCGGTGGCTGGAAACCCGTATGGGCAACGTACATGGTGTAGAATCGTTCATGACGATTGCTGTGCAGGGTCCACCCGCTTTCCTTTTTGGTGAAACCGCACAACCTGGCCGCGTAGGACAACTTTTCTTGCCACTTGTCCCCCATACCTTCAGGCATCAGGTTGTGGATCCCCGGCCTGTCCGACAGGCTGACAAACAGTAATGCGCTCTGCAGAGCAGCCTGCTGCCTGTCTGACAAGTTGACCAACGTCCGTGGCCTTCCCCCCTTCGTCCCATACTGGACATGAAGGGTGCGCCCTTGGCGATCCCAATCGCTGACCAGATCGACCTTGGCCGATTCTTCCCGGCGCAACCCCAGTTCCCATTGCAAACGGATCTGAGCGGCGCACCGGGGGCCGTATTCATAACCATGCTCGTTTTCCAGCTTGTCGATTGCCCCCTGCACGAAACCGGGGGCAACCGCTTTGCTGTTGGCATTGGCTATGGTTCCACGGCGCACCCCGAACACGTCATTGGTCGGGCTGATGCTATCGTTGCCATAGGTCTCACACAGGGTACGGGCCGCCGAAAAGACTTCGGCAATGCGCCCGTCCCCTACGTTTTCGTCTTTCATCTGCGCGGCGACCGCTGCAAAATGTTTGTTAGAAATCTTGGACCATTTCTGAACACCAAAGCCCGCACGGCGAAGCCGCTTGGCAAAGGCTCGGGCATTCTGTCTGACCCGATGTTGTTTCGAGCGCGGACCGGACAATGTTGCCTTGTTCGTGCCCCATACCAGACTGATGGATTTCATATGGATCTCCTTCATGAAGTTCGGGGCAGTGCCCCGGGACAAAGCAGGTCGGACCTTTCCCGTTCGCCGGGAAATGACCTGCCCATGGCGCGAACGCGCCACACAACAACCGACACGGGACAAATCAATGTCCGTTTCCCACAGAAGGAAAAATCCTGAGAATCCATTCAATAAAGGGTGCCACCACGCAGGCTCGTTCGTCCTGCGCATAAGCGGTGGCCGTGGGGGAATTGCGACAACGACAGATTTCTAGATACCTGTCGTTTGTCCGGCGGGGGTGCTGTGTTCCAGCCTGGTGTTTGGATGTGAAAGCGTGCCGTTTGGAAATGAACGGCGAAGAAGTGTTTGGTGTTACGGCATGTTAGTGCCACTATAAGCGTTCATCAGTTTAGACTTCGTCAAAACTTATGAACGCGCCCTGGTTGCGTCATACCTCCTTTTGATTACCAAATTATCCAACGGATATGACCTACCATACGACGCCCCCAGATCAACGCGCAAGCTCCGGCGAAGGGATTTCTTCACCTCCCGCCGTTTTTTCCGCGAGCGTGACGCAAGCAGCCGAGACAGCAAGGCCAAGCCCTTCGGGCGACCGGCTTTGGCCGGTCGGCCTTGCCATCTCGACTTTGCTTGCGTCGTCATCCACACAGGCGACGGCGAGAGGGATGGCGGAGGCGGCTCCGGCTCAAGGGATTGAGGGCATGCTCGATCTGAATTGGCTGCACATAAATCTAGTCGGCCCTGAAAAACTCGCAATGCACTGAAAGAAATTGACAAAATGTCCTTATCAATGCAACATAGTCGACCAGAAACTGCAGTGATTCTGCAAGAAACCGGTCGCGCTGTCGCCGGGTCGGGAAGGATGATGAAGGCCAAACCCGCCAGAAAGGACAAGGGCAATTTCCTCTACGAAGACCTCATCGATCAGCTCAACCCCAAGCATCCGCTGCTTCAGTTGGGCAAGCGCATCCCCTGGGAGCGATTCGAGCAAGAGTTTTCCGGTCTCTACAGCGAGCATGGTCGCCCCGCAAAGCCCATCCGGCTCATGGTCGGCCTCATGATCCTCAAGCAACTCGAGAACCTGAGTGACGAACGCGTCATCGAGGCTTGGGTTCAGAATCCCTACTACCAGGCGTTCTGCGGCGAGACGCATTTCCAGTGGAAGTTTCCCTGCGACCCCACAGACTTGGTCTATTTCCGCAAGCGCATCGGCGAGGAAGGCGCACGGCTGATCTTTGAAGCTTCGGTCACATTGGTAAGCGCACGATAAACCCCTTCTTACAGCACCACTCCATCAATGCCATGATGCCCTTCAGATCAAGGAGGAGAATTCATGGCCAAGGCATCCCGACAACAGAAGAAGCACCGTTCAGCCGATTTTTGGCGTAAGCATGTCGATGGTTGGCGTGCGAGCAAGCTGACGCAAGCCGAATACTGCCGCAGACATAAGCTTTCGGCAGGCGCGTTTTATCACTGGAAGCGGCGTTTCCTAGAGCAAAGCGAAGATGTTTCCGGCAACACGCCGGACATCGTTGCGATTCCGGTTCAGCAGATCACGGTCAAGGAAATCCAGCAACCGATCATTTTGCATGCTTCAGGCTACCAGGTAGAGCTGGCAGGCGACTTTTGCCAGGGCACCCTCGTCAAGCTCCTTGAAACCCTTGGCCGGTTCGCATGATCCTGCATTCAAACACACGGGTCTACCTCGTGCTGGGCTCAACTGATTTGCGCAAGGCCGTCAACGGCCTGTCCCTCCTTGTCGCCGGTCTTCCAGAGATGGATGTTTTCAGCGGGCAGCTGTTCGTCTTTTGCAACAAAAGCCGGACGCTCATCAAAATCCTCTACTGGGATCGCAACGGGTTTTGTCTGTGGCAGAAGCGGTTGGAGAAGCATCGCTTCTTTTGGCCCGAGTCCAGGGAGCAGGCCCTGGAGCTTGGGGCACGTGAGCTTTCGTGGCTCCTTGAAGGACTCGACCCCACGCGGATGCAGGGCCATCCGAGTCTGAAATATTCGACTATTTTTTGACTATTATCTTTACATTTCAGTATATTATATGTAAAAAACCTCTATGAGCAACGCAGTCCTGCCAAATGATCCCAAGGCTTTGAAAGCCATCCTTGCCGACCGGGACGAATACATTTCCGAGTTGCAGGAGCAGGTCCGGTGGCTCAAGGCCGTCATTCATGCGGCGACTTCGGAACGTCGAGCCAAGCCCAATGCCAATGAACGGCAGTATTCGTTGTTTGACGAGGCGGAGGCTGTTGCTGCTGAGTTTCTGAAAGCCGACGACAGCACCGTCGCCGTGCCCAGCCATACCCGCAGGAAGAGAGGTCGGCGTCCCATTCCGCCAACTTTCCCCCGTGTGGAAGTTGTTCACGACCTGCCTGAAGAGGACAAGACGTGCCCCTGCGGCTCTCCTTTGACCCGCATCGGTGAAGAGGTCAGCGAAAAGGTGGACTTCATTCCGGCAAAGATTCAGGTGGTGCGCCACGTCCGGCCCAAGTACGCCTGCCGCGAGTGCGAGGGCGTGGAGGACGACAGCCCCACCGTGAAGATAGCCCCTATGCCGCCGCAGGTAATTCCCAAGGGCATCGCCACACCTGGTCTCCTGGCCTATGTCCTGGCTTCCAAGTTTGTGGACGGGCTGCCGTTTTATCGCCAAGAGCGCATGTTCGCCAGGTTGGGCCTGGATGTTTCCCGGAGCACCATGTGCGGCTGGGCTCTGCGGGTCGCCGAGGCTTGTGAGCCGATCATGGGCCTTCTGCACGAAGAGATTCTGTCTGGGCCGGTCTTGAATCTGGATGAAACCACGGTGCAGGTGTTGAAAGAACCTGGCCGGAAGAACACGAGCAAATCGTATATGTGGCTCGCCCGAGGCGGACCTCCTGGAAAACCCGGCGTACTCTTTCATTATTCGCCCTCGCGTTCCGGCAAGATTGCCGAGGAGTTGGTGCGCGATTTTTCAGGCTACCTGCAAACCGACGGTTATGCGGGGTACAACGCACTGGGAGAGCGGGAGGGCATCATCCATGTGGGCTGCATGGCGCACGTGCGACGCAAATTCATGGACGTGCTCAAGGCCGGGACAAAGAAACGCGGCACGGCTCAGGAGGTGGTCGATCTTATTGCTCAACTCTACGGCCTGGAAAAACAGGCCCGGCAAGCGGGCTTTGATGCGGATCGCATCCAGGCCATGCGTCAGAACCAGTCCCGTCAGATCATGGACACCATAAAGGCCTTGCTTCTGGAGCGGGGACAGCCCACGCCGCCCAAAAGCCTTCTCGGGCGGGCTATAGCCTATGCCTTGGGACAGTGGGAACGAGTTGAAACGTATCTTGAAGACGGAATCTTGCTGCCAGATAACAATTTGGCCGAAAACGCCATCCGTCCCTTTGCGGTTGGTCGGAAGAACTGGCTCTTTTCAGGTTCACCCAGAGGCGCTGCAGCAAGCGCGGCCTTGTACAGCTTGGTCGAGACGGCGAAGGCCAATGGACTGGAACCATTGCGATATCTGCACTTTCTCTTTGAAGAGCTGCCGGGCGTGAAGTCGGATGATGAGAGAAGAAGCTTGTTGCCGCAGTATCTTGCCCCTGAAGAACTGGTGTGATAGCTAGATGGTGAAGATTGGAAGAGGCTAAGAAAAGCCATTTCCCGCACAGGGCAAGGAGGGTTGAACGCCTCAAGGGCCTTTCTGCGGAAAATTTAGCCGGTTTTTACAGATAGGCCTACCACATTGGTGGTCAGCAGAACAAGTCAAGTTGCACACTAGTCATTTTTTAACGCAAATCGCATCCATTCCTTTCGGCCTTTTCGAACATCATATGCATACATAGCCCCATCTGCATCAGGTATACATGTTCCCTCACCGCCGATATATGCCGTCAAGGAGCCGTCTGGCTTGAAGACAATCCGTTGAACAACTTGCCGGATTTCTTGAGCAATGGCTGCGCGGATTTTATATAGTTCATTGTCATTTGAGGATGCCATTTTATGGCGTAACTTTTCAATGTGATTTAGTCTTTCTTCTATTGGTGTATGATGTTCTTGTTCACGGATACTTTTTGAAAGTTGTAACTTACGTTTTTTTAGTTCAGATATTTCTAAATGAAGAGCAGTTATTTTTTCTTTTACAACTTCAATCGAGTCTGCATCAAATGACTCTAATAGTAGTTCCGCTTGTGTTGTTTTTTCCTTTATCTTAAATGAAACTAAATCACGTTCAATTTTCAAGTCCGGGCGTAGTTCATTTTCTCTTACAATACTTGCTAAGTCAATTTCACGAAAAAGCCCATTCAACATATTTTTTTCTAAAAAACCATATCGATGATAGGTGTTGTGAGTGCAGCCCAGACCACGGAGTTTTCCATCACAGACAAGATATTTTTGCCCTTTTGGAGGGGTGCCCTTATCACGGAAACGCATTCTACCGCCACACACTGCGCAAAAAACAACTTTTGAAAAAAGATTTCCGAACGTTGCACCCCTTCTGCCCGCCACGCCTTGGACCCGCCGTTTGTCGATAATCACTTGAGCCAAATCAAAAGTTTCCCGGTTGATCGCAGGAGGGAAGTAACCGTCAATCGGCTCACCGAGAGGCACACGGTTAGGGTGCTTCCCAGTCATTGGCTGATAACGACCATATGTGGCTGGATTAGTTAAAATTTTAGCAATGTAGCTAGGTTGCCACCCGTTTGATTTTCCCCAAGGTTTTACCCCAGCTTCGTTAAGCTGAATAGCGATCCTTCTTTTGCCCAAACCGGAAATAGCATCATCAAAAACCTGTTGTATGACTTCTGAACGAGTAGGCATTAGCACATAATGAAGTTTATCATCAGACAACGAAAGCCATGCGGGAGCCTTGCTTGTCACCGGTTTTTTGTTTTCACGAGCCTGACGCTGCTTTTCACGCCATACTCGGGTTAACCTTTCAGATTTTATTGCCGACTCTTCATGGGCGCGGATCATTGATCCTAGTGAAACAAATAAAGACCCGTGGTCCCTGTTCAGGCTTTCTTCAGTGTATTCTTGTTTGTCATGGAGTGTAACAATGGTTAATCCATGTTCGACTATTTCACTGAACAACCGAAAAGCCGAAAGCGGTTTTGCCCGGGACAGCCGGTCAAGGCTTTCAATAATCAAAAATGAGCCAGCAGGTATTTCCCCGATGCGGACGAGTTCCATGAACTTGCCCAATGCGCCTGTTTCAAGGTTGTCTTGCGTGTATCCTGATTTACCAATGTCGGTGAGTTCTTCGTCTAGTTCCAACCCCCGCCCTTGAGCGTATGTGCGGGTTGCTTCAAGTTGACGTCTTAAACTATCGCCCTTTAGCTGGATTTCAGTCGACATTCGTATGTAGCTGTAAGCTTGGGGTTTTTTGTTCTTCATGAGCAGACTATAGTTGAAAAATAAATGTAACACAACCTGCTGTTCATCGGCCCGCCCGGCTCGGGCAAGACCATGCTCGCCAGCCGCATCCCCTCGGTGCTGCCGCCGCTGTGCTTCGAGGAGGCCCTGGAGGTGACCAAGGTCTACTCCGTGGCCGGGCTGCTGGACGGCGAGGCCCTGAAGGTGGCGCGGCCCTTCCGCAGCCCGCATCATACCATTTCCGACGCCGGGCTCATCGGCGGCGGGGCCTACCCGCGCCCGGGCGAGGTCAGCCTGGCCCATCGCGGGGTGCTCTTCCTGGACGAGCTGCCCGAGTTCAAGAAAAGCGTGCTCGAAGTGCTGCGCCAGCCCCTGGAGGCCGGGCGGGTGACCATCTCGCGCGCCGCCATGACCCTGACCTACCCGGCGGACCTGATGCTCGTGGCGGCCATGAACCCCTGCCCCTGCGGGCACTACGGCGACCCGCGCCACCAGTGCATCTGCCGCGCCGAAGACGTGCTACGCTACCGGGGCCGCGTGTCCGGCCCGCTCATGGACCGCATCGACCTGCACGTGGAGGTGCCCGCCGTGCCCTACGACGACCTGCGCCAGACCTCGGGCGGGGTGGACTCGGCGACCATGCGCGCGCGCATCGGGGCGGCCCGCGCCGTGCAGGCCGCACGCTACGCGGCCGCCCCGGGCGCCCCGGGCTCTGCGGGCATGACCAACGCGGCCCTTTCCGGCGCCCTGCTGGAGGAGCACTGCGCCCTGGGCGGCACGGAGCACGACTTTTTGCGCCGCGCCGTGCAGACCCTGGGCCTGTCCGCCCGGGCCTATGTGCGCATCCTGCGCATCGCCCGGACCATCGCCGACCTGGAAGGCGCGCAGGCCATCGGCGCCGCCCACCTGGCCGAGGCCGTCAACTGCCGGACCCTGGACCGCCGGATGTAGGGCCGTGCGGCCCCCTGTTGCGCGCGCCGGGGCAATGCGCTACCGTGGAGCCTGGAATACCGGGAGCACAACGCGAAATACGGGGGAGACCATGAGCAGGCCGACCCAGTTCGGCGACGGCGTGAGCGATCAGCTCCAGCTTGTCACCTTTTCCATCGGCGGCGAGGAATTCGGCGTGGAGATCCTGAAGGTCCAGGAGATCGTGCGCTCCATGGAGATGACCCGCGTGCCCAGCGCGCCGGACTTCGTGGAGGGCGTGGTCAACCTGCGCGGCAGGGTCATCCCCATCATCGACATGCGCAAGCGCTTCGGCCTGGAGCGCAAGGACCACGACAGCCGCACGCGGATCATCGTCATCGACATGAACGGCGTGGTCACCGGGTTCGTGGTGGACAGCGTGTCCGAGGTGCTGCGCCTGCCGCGCAACACCATCGAGCCGCCGCCGCCCGTGGTGGCGGGCATCGAGTCCGACTACATCAGCGGCGTGGGCAAGCTGGAGGACCGCCTGCTCATCCTGCTGGACATGGACAGCCTGCTTTCCACCAAGGAACAGCGCCTGCTGGGGCAGGCGGTCTAGGCGGGCGCCCGGCGACCGCCCGCGTCCCGCGCCCCGTGCAGGGCGCCCGCCGGGTGGCCCGGGCACCAGACAGGGCAAGGCCCGCACCCCAATGCATGGGGTGCGGGCCTTGGCGTTTTCGGGCTCGGGGCGTCAAGCCCCTCCCGGGGCCGTGGTGCGGGCTGGCATCGGGTGGGCGCCCAGCCTCCGCCCGGGGTCCGGCGTCGGCCCCTGGGCGGGCGCCACGCGCCGCTGCTGCCGTCGCGTCGCGCCTAGGCCGGGGCGTAGAAGCAGCGCTTGGGCGAGTTGATCTTTCCGGCCTTTTTCAGGGCGTCGATGGCCTTGGACACGTCCTTGGCATCCGCGCCCAGGGCCTTGGCGATGTCGCCGGGGCGCAGGGGCTTGCCCGCCTCTTCCAGAACTTTCAGTACCTGATCCTGCATGGGTTGCTCCTTTGGTGTGCTTTCTTATCAGGAATAATTCCTGACTAGGGCGGGCTTGTCAAGTCGTTCCATCGGAAAACGGGATTGCCCGGGCGGCGCGGCGGGTGTAGTCTGCCATGGGCTGGACAGCCCCAAACCAGACAGGAGGACATGGCATGGATGATCTCGCGCAAGGGGTGGCGGAACTCGGCCGCTACCAGGAAATGGCCCTGACCTGGATCGCGGCCTACGGCGCCCAGCTCGTGCTGGCTGTGCTCATCATCCTTATCGGCCTGTGGGTCGGGCGGCGGGTGCGCTCCCTGGCGCGGGCCGCCCTGGCTCACCGCAAGGTGGACCCGCTGCTGGTGGAGTTCCTGGGCAACCTGGTCTACTGGGCCATCGCCGTGGCCGTGCTGCTGGCGGCCATCAGCCGCATCGGCGTGGACACCACCTCGTTCCTGGCCGTGGTCGGCTCCCTGGGCCTGGCCATCGGCCTGGCCATGAAGGACAACCTCTCCAACGTTTCCTCGGGGGTCATGCTCATCCTGCTGCGGCCCTTCACCCTGGGCGACTACATCGAGGTGGCCGGGGTCCAGGGCACGGTGAAGTCCATCAGCCTGACGGCCACCGTGCTGGCCACCGCCGACAACCAGCGCATCCTGGTGCCCAACGCCAAGGTCACCGGCGAGATCATCCGCAACGCCACGGCCAACGACACCCGGCGCATCGACCTCATCGTGAGCATCGGCTACGGCGACGACATGGCCCGGGCCAAGGCCGTGGTGGCCGAGGTCCTGGCGCGCGAGCCCCGCGTGCTCACCGACCCGGCCCCGCAGATCGCCGTGGCCGAGCTGGCCGATTCCAGCGTGAATCTCGTGGTCCGGCCCTGGGTGCGCACGGCGGACTACTGGGGCACGCGCTTCGACCTGACCGAGGCGATCAAGGCCGCCCTGGACGAAGCGGGCATTTCCATCCCCTTCCCCCAGCGCGAGGTGCACGTCATCACCCGCAACTGAGGCGCCCGGCGGTCCGGGCCCGTGCGCCGCGCGGCCCCCGTCCCCTTTGCGGGGGCGGGGGCCGCGTGCTCTCCGGCGCCCGGCCCGGGCTAGGGGGCTTGGCGCTGCGCGTCGGCCAGGGGCAGGGACACCGTGACCGTCAGGCCCCTGGGGCGCGGGGTAAGGGCCAGGTGGCCGCCCAGGCTTTTCACGTTGCGGTGGGCCAGGGCCGGGCCCAGGGTGGCCCCGCCCTCCTCGAAGGGCATCAGCAGGCGCTCGCCCGAGGCGGCGGCCTCGGCGGCTTCGGCCAGGGCGGGGTCGTCGAGGTCCAGGTCCAGCCGGGCGTGCCCGGCCAGGGCGCGGGTGGAAACGGTCAGCGCGGCCTGGGCGCCCATGCCCTCGGCCAGGCGCGAGAGGACGGCGGCCAGGGTCTCGGTGAGCAGGTCGGGGTCGGTGTGCACGTCGGGCAGGGCGGGGTCCAGGCGCAGGCGCAGGGCCAGCCTGCGGCGCGCCAGGGCCGGGGAGAGGCGGTCCAGGCAGAAGGTCAACAGGGCCGTCAGGCTGGCGCGCTGCATGCGCACCGGCACCGGGGCCGCGTAGGCCGTGATGCGTTCCAGCAGGTGTTCCAGGCGCAGGGCCTGCTCCAGGATGATGCCCGCCTCCTTGAGGTCGGGGTGCGCCTCGGCCAGGCGGCGGGCGAAGCCGCCCAGGGAGGTCAGCGGATTGCGGATTTCGTGGGCCAGCTCCGCCGTCACGGCTCCCAGGGTGTTCAGCTTCTCGCGCTGCACGAGCATTTTTTCCAGGAAGACCGACTCGGTGAGGTCGGCGATGACCCCGGCCACGGCGCCGGGTGCGTCGGCCCCGCGCTCCAGGCCCCGGGCGCGCAGGTGCAGGGTGTAGCCCTGGCGGTGGGTGAAGCGGAAGTCCGTGTGCAGGGCCCCCGCCGGTCCGGCGCGCGCGGCCTCCAGGGCCTGGGCCAGGGCCGCCCGGTCGTCGGGGTGGGTGTGGGCCAGCAGCCAGCCGGGCTCGGCCAGGGCCTGCTGCGGGCTGTAGCCGGTGATGGCCTGGCAGGTGCCGTTGATGAATTCCAGGTCCGCGCCCGGGCCCAGGGTGAAGACGATGACCGGCACGCTTTGCAGCAGGGTCCGGTGGCGCTCCTGGACGCGGCGGACCTCCTCGCGCAGGGCCCGGCGCTCCAGGCAGTTGCGGATGGTCTGTTCCAGCACGTCGAAGTTCAGGACGGGCTTGGTCACGTAGTCCCAGGCTCCGGCCTTGAAGGCGCCGATGGCGTCGGTGATGGCCGCGTTGGCCGAAACAACGACCACCGGGGTCCGGGGCGATTCGGCGGCCATGGCCCGCAGCACCTCCATGCCCGGGAGCCCGGGCAGGCCCATGTCCAGCAGCACCAGGTCCGGCGCGTGGGCCCGGAAGGCCGCCAGGCCTGCGGGGCCGTCTGCGGCCTCCACGACCCGGTAGCCGCTGTCTTCGAGCCAGGTGACGATGGAGGCGCGCACCTGGGGGTCGTCCTCCACGGACAACAGCAGCGGCGCGGCGGGCCCGGCGGTCATGGCGGGGCCTCCTCCGGGGCCCGGGCCGGCAGCAGGACGTGGAAGACGTTGCCCCCGGGCACGGCCTCGTACAGGGCGCGGCCCCCGTGCAGCTCCACGATCTGGCGCACGAAGAACAGGCCGTGGCCCGTGCCGTCGGCCAGATTGTCCCCGGCGCGGAAGCCCGCCTCGAAGAGCCGGGCGCCGTCCGCAGGGGCCAGGGGCGTGCCGGTGGTGAAGATGCTGAAGTCCACGGCGTCGCGCCCGCGCCCCAGGCGGCCCGGGGCGTGGCTGGCGGAGCAGACCAGGGCCTTGGGCCCGCCGTCCGGCGGCGGGGCCGTGTATTTCAGGGCGTTGGAGAACAGGTTGGAGAAGACCTGGGCGATGAGCCCCACGTCCACGGACAGGGTCAGGCCCGGGTCGTCGGCGCAGTCGGGGCAGGGCGTCACGGCGATGCCCCGCTCCTGGAAGCGCGGCAGGAACTGGTGCAGCTGCGGGGCGATGATCTGGGTCGGCACGTGGCAGGCCCGGCGCTCCAGCACGTAGTGGCCCTTCTCGAAATGGCTCTGGCGCAGCAGGGTTTCCAGGTACAGGCTGGTCTGCTCGTAGTGGCGCGAGATCTCGTCGTACTGCTCGCGCAGGGCTTCGTGCAGGGCCAGGATCTCGCGGCGCGACTCCGACGAGGGCGCGGCGTGGCGCCCGGGCACCTCGCCCAGCTGGTCGATGGTCCGCTTCAGGCGGTTGAAGAACAGCTTGAAGTACATGTTGGGCACGATGACGTTGTGCCCGATGTCCTTGGCCAGGTTGCGGATGAAGCGCAGGTGGCGGCGGTTGGCGCCCTGCACGATGCGGTTGTGCATCTGGAAGCCGATGCGGTTGGCGTACTTCTCCCAGAACAGGCCGTCGCCCCCGGCCAGGCGTGCGGCGGGGAACAGCTCCAGGCAGCCGATGACGCCCCCGGGCGGGTCGAAGGGCAGCTGCTGCACGTGCTCCGCATTGGCCCGGATGGGCAGGTAGAGGTGGCCGTCGCCCTCGGCGGGCTGGGCCGGGGCCCCGCGCAGCCCGGCCAGGGCCCGCCGGGGGGCAACGGCCCCCGGCCCGCTGGCCTGGGCGCAGCGCAGGGAGAGGTCGCGCGTGACCAGGTACAGGGCGCTGCCCAGCCCGAACAGCTCGTGCGGGACCAGGACGCACACGGCGTGGAAGTCCTCCTCGGCGTCGAACTCCTGGACCAGGTCGAAGAAGATGTTCAGCGCGCCGCTCTGGGCCTCGCTGAAATCGTAGCGGGCGTAGGCGCCCGCCTTGTCGCGGATGCGCCGGGCGATGGCCTGGGCCCCCGAGGCCACGGGGTCCTGGGCGCAGTCGTTTTTCGGGGTGCGGGTCATGCAGGCTCACCGCTCCATGCTTGCTGGTTCCGCGCGGGACGCGGGCGGGGGCAAGGCGGGGCCCCGCGCCCGCGCGCCTACTCCTGGGCGGCCTTGCGCCGCTCGGCGGCGATGGCCGGGAGGTCTTCCGTCTGTTTGACCAGGATCATCCGCTCGTGCTGCTCGTTGACCTCGAAGGCCAGCAGGCCGTCCTCGGCCAGGGTGCCCAGCACGGCCTCGATGTGCTCCTTGCCGACGTTGAAGGCCGCAGCCAGGGACGACAGGGTGTCCAGGTAGTTCAGGGCCGTCACGCCGTGCCCGGCCATGAGCGCCAGGGTGTGGCAGACGCCGAAGAACAGGTTGGGCACGCGCAGGGCCTTGGCCGTGGCGGTCTTGAGGCGGTGCACCAGCACCGTGACCAGGGTGCCGATCATCGGCGGCGACTGGCGCACGAACTCCTCGAAATCGTGGCGCTTGATCTCCACGACCTTGGCGTCCTCCAGGGCCACGGCGGTGGCGGTGCGCTTTTCGTCGCCGAGCAGGATGGCCATTTCGCCGAACATGGAGATGGGCGAGAGGATGGCGAAGACCTTCTTCTTGCCGTCGATCATCTTGGAGATTTCCACCCGGCCTTCCTTGAGCAGGTAGGCGGTGTCCCCCTTGGAACCTTCTCCGAATATCACGGAATATTTGAGAAAGTTCCTGACCAGGAAGGTCGTCTTCTTCTGGGCCATGCCTGCCTCCCTTGGCGGGGCCGCGCGGCGGGCGCGCGGGCCGGGCCTGGTATACTCGGGAATGTAGCCCTTTTCCGGCGGGGCGACAACAGGGTCGCGCGGCTTGGGCGGGGCGGCGCGGGCGGCGTTGGGCGGTGGGGCGGGCGGGGCGGGTGGCGTTCAGAAACGCGTGATGGCGCCCTCGCTGGCGAAGAAGACCTCCGCAGGGGAGAACTGGCGGGCGGGCTTGTCCTCTTCGGGGCCCTCGGGCACGAGCTTCATGCGGTAGCCGAAGGTGATGTACAGCTCGCCTGCGGGGGGCAGGGCGTCGGGGTGCAGGGTGAAGGCGAAGGGCAGGCCCACGCCCGGGGCCAGGGGCCCGGGGTCGGCCACGCGCAGGTCCTGGGCCAGGACGGCGCCGCTCGCGTCGCACAGGTAGGCCGCCAGCCACAGGTCCTCGATCCAGCGGGCCGTGGGCGGCAGGGCCGCAGTTTCGGGCCGGGCGGTGCCGCGCACGGCGAACTGGTTGCCCTGGGCCTTGATGCGGTAGTCGAAGCGCCAGAACTGCATGGTCAGGGAGAGGTCGGTGTCCGTGGCCCAGGCGTTGCGGTTCAGGTGCTTCACGCTGGTCTGCGCGCAGGCCGCGAGCAGCAGGGCGGCGGCGAGGGCGGCCAGCAGGGCCGGGGCGTGCTTGGGGCGGTGCATGAAGCGGTCCTGGGTTAGGGGGTCAACCTTGGTGGACCTTGCACCATCATCTCGGCCAGCGTCAAGTTCACCCGGGGCAGGCTGCGCAGGCGGGCGCCCAGCAGGTCCATTTCGATGCGCGCCAGGTCGCGGTACAGGGGCGTGCGGTCCAGGGGCGCGGCGGTGCTGCCCGCCGGGAAGCGGTGGCAGCCGGGGTAGGCCTGGGGCTGCCCGTCGCGCCCGGCCAGCAGGTGCGGCACCCCGTGCAGGCGGCAGATCATCAGCCGGTGCGCGTACATGCCGCACAGCCCGTCGTCGTTGACCGGGCACATCACGGCGGGGCGCTCGCCGCGCGCCAGGGCCTCGTGCGTTTCGCGCACGCAGGCCCGGGCGCGGTCCATGTACTGCTCGCGCCGGGGGGCGGGCAGGGCGTCCAGGCCCTTGAAGAAATACAGCCATTCCGCATAAGTGTGGTGCTGGAAATGGCTCGTGCAGCAGTTCTGTGCGCAGCCCGCGCAGGTGAAGCCCGTGCCCTGGGCTGCGGCTTCGTAGTCCTGGGCCATGCGCGTGTACAGGGCTTCCAGGCGGCGCAGAATGGCGGTGCGGGTACTTTTCATGTCAGGGCTCCCGGCGGGCCAGCCAGTCGGCGATGGCCCCGGCGCAGTCGTCCGGGGCCAGGGCGCCGGAGTCCACCGTGAGGTCGGCGGCGGCCTCGTAGAGCGCCCGGCGTTCGTTGTAGAGGTCGGCGATGGTCTGGCCCGGGGCGATGGCCAGGCCCCGGCCCTGGCCCGCGCCCACGCGCCGGGCCACCACGTCCAGGGCGGCGTGCAGGTGGACCACCGGGCCCAGCGCGCGCAGCCGGGCCACCGCCGCCGGGCCGTAGACCACGCTGCCGCCCGTGGAGATCACGCAGCGCTTGAGCCGCAGGCCGGAGACGATGCGCTCCTCGGTGCGGATGAAGGCCTCGCGGCCCAGGCCGTCGAACACGTCCTGCAGCGGGCGGCCCAGGTCGGCCTCGATGACGTGGTCCGTGTCCAGGTGCGCCCAGCCCAGGCGCAGCGCCAGGGCGCGGCCCACGGTGGACTTGCCCGCTCCGGCCATGCCGATGAGGGTCACGCAGGGAAGGTCGGTGCTTTGTGTCGTCAGGTCGGCCATGCTTCGTCCCGGTTGGGCGGGCGCCAGCGCCCGCCCCGGCGTTGTACGCTTTTGGCCCGCCCGGGTAAAGCCGCTTTCGCGCCGCGCGCCTGCCGGGCGGACCGTCCGGGGCGGGGTTCCCAGGCCCGGGCCCCTGGGCTATGCTCGGGGCATGCACACGCGCATCACCCCCCCCGAGGCGGCGGCCATGCTGGCCCTGGCGCTGCAAGGCGGCCACGTCGGCCCCGAGGACACCGCCCTGGTCATCCACGACCTGGACCGCCTGGACGCCCGCGCCCGCGAGGCCGTGGCGGCCTTCCCGCCCGGTACCCTGCACGCCGTGGCCGTCAAGGCCAACCCCCTGCCGCCGCTCTTGCGCCGCCTGGCGGGGCTGGACCCGGCCCTGGGCGCCGAGGTGGCCTCGCTGCCCGAGCTGGAGCTGGCCCTGGAGGCCGGGCTGCCCCCCGGGCGTATCGTCTTCGACTCGCCCGCCAAGACCGTGGCCGAGATCCGCCACGCCCTGGCCCTGGGCGTGCACCTCAACGCGGACAACTTCCAGGAGCTGGAGCGCATCGACGCCGCCGTGGCCGAGGCGGGAGCGCCGCGCGGCACCGTGGGCCTGCGCGTCAACCCCCAGGTGGGCGCCGGGGCCATCGCCGCCACCTCCGTGGCCGGGGCCTTCTCCAAGTTCGGCCTGCCCCTGGACCAGTGCCGCGGGCAGATCGTGGCCGCCTTCGCCGCCCGGCCCTGGCTCACCGGGCTGCACTGCCACGTGGGCTCCCAGGGCTGCACCCTGGAGCAGCTCGTGGCTGCCGCCCGGGCCATGGTCGCCCTGGCCGGGGCCGTGCGCGCCGCCGGGGGCCGGGTGCAGGCCATGGACATCGGCGGCGGCCTGCCCGCCACCTGCCGCGACGACGACCCCAAACCGACCCTGGCCGACTACGCCGCGGCCCTGCGCCGGGGCTGCCCCGGGCTCTTCGCGGGGCCGCACCGCCTGGTTACGGAATTCGGGCGCGCCATCCACGCCGGGGCGGCCTTCGCCGCCGCGCGGGTGGAGTACGTCAAGGAGTACGGGGGGGTGCGCTGCGTCGTGACCCACCTGGGCGCGGACATGTTCCTGCGGCCCTGCTACAACCCCGCCGACTGGCACCACGACGTGGCCGCCGCCACCCCGGACGGCGTCCTCAAGCCCGGCCCGGCCACGGCCCAGGCCATCGCCGGGCCGCTGTGCTTCCAGGGCGACTTTCCCTCGCGCCGGGCCGCCGCAGCCGCCCTGGAGCCCGGCGACTGGGCGCTGCTGCTCGACGCGGGCGCCTACACCATGGCCATGTGGTCGCGCTACAACTCCCGGCCCATGCCCGCCGTGCTCGGCCTTTCCCGGGGCCGCCTGGAGGTGCTCCGGCCCCGCGAGTCCGTGGCCGACGTGCTGCGCTTTTGGCGCGGCCAGGGCTGAGAGCCCCTGCCCCCCATCCAGACAAAGGCCCCCGGGCGGCGCGCGCCGCCCGGGGGCCTTTGTCTGGATGCGCGCGCCTCGGGCGCCGCTAGCGCCGCCCGGCCCGCTCCCTGCGCCGGGCGCGCCATTCCTGGAGCTGGGTCAAGAGGTCCCATTCCACGGGCACGATGAACAGGGTCAGGAAGGTGGCCGTGGCCAGGCCGGTGACGAAGGTCGAGGCCATGGTGCCCCAGACCAGCGAGTAGCTGGGGATGCCCAGGGCCATGGGCAGCAGGCCCAGGGTGGTGGTCAGGGTGGTCAGCAGGATGGGCCGCAGGCGGACGCGGATGCCCTCCTCGATGGCCTCGCGGCGCGAGCGGCCCGCGCGGTAGGCGCGGTTGATGAAGTCGATGAGCACCAGCGAGTCGTTGACCACCACGCCGGTGACGCCGACCACGGCGATGAAGCTGTTGATGGTGAACAGCGACTGGGTCAGCAGCTTGCCGAAGATGACTCCGGTCAGGGCGAAGACCACGGCGGAGAGGATGATCAGCGGCTGGAGGTACGAGCGGAACTGCGTGGCCAGGATCAGGTAGATGAGCAGCATGGCGATGGCGAAGGCGTAGGTCAGCGAGGTGTAGGAGCGCCGGGTGTCCTCGAACTCGCCGCCGAAGTCCAGGGTCGCGCCGGGAAACTCGGTGCGCCGCGCGTCGTACAGCGCGGTGACCGCGTTGACCACCCCGGCGGCGGACAGGGGCGCCCCGGGGCGGATATTGGCGGTGATGGTCCGGGTGCGCTGGAGCTTGTAGCGCTTGAGCTCGCGCGGTTCGGACCCGGCCTGGGGCGAAACGATGTCGCCCAGGCGCACGGGCCCGGCGGGGTGCTCCAGCACGGGCACGGCCAGGGCGTCCTCGGGGCGGGCCAGGGCGGCGGGGTCCAGGCGCAGCTTGAGGTCCACCTCCTCGTCGTGCAGGCGGAACTTGCCCGCATAGCGTCCGTCGAGCACCGAGGCGGCCATGAGCGCGGCCTGGCTGGCGTCCACGCCGTGCTCGCTGGCCCGGGCGTGGTCCACGGCCAGGCGGTAGACGCGGACGTGGCGGCCCTGGCCGTCGTCGATCTGGTCCAGGTGCGGGCCGAGCTGCGGCCCGCGCAGGGCCTCGGTCACGGCCCCGGCCAGGGCGGCGATGGAGGCCTCGTTGGTGCCGACCACGCGTACGGTCACGTCCTTGCCCGAGGGCGGGCCGTCCTTTTCCGGGCGCACGGTGATGGTGAAGCCGTCCTTCTGGAAGCCCTGGGCGAGCATGGCCTTGACGCGCTCCAGGTGGGCCACGGGGTCGGCGAAGGTGCGCGCCTCCTTGCCGGGCAGGGTGACCATCACCGTGCCCAGGTTGGCGCCGTAGACCTGCTCGTAGTCCTCGGTGACGGTGAACCCGGCGTATCCGGCGGCGGAGCGGGCCATGCCCGGGCCCTCGGCCATGAGCGCCGCGCTGATCTCCTTGACCTTGGCCGAGGTGGTTTCGATGCTCGTGGTGCCCGGGCCCTCGATGAAGGCGTAGTAGAGGCTGTAGTCGTCGGGGAAAAACTGGATGGGGATGAGCGGCACCGCGCCCGACACCGACAGCACGAACACGGTCATGGCCGTGACGAAGGCGGCCAGCACGGCCCCCAGGCTGGCCACGCGCCAGCGCATGGTCACGCGGACCAGGCGGCCCGTGGCCCGGCGCAGGACGCGCAGCAGGGCGGTGTCGTCGTCCTGCGCGCCGGGCCCGGCGCTGGCTTCGGGGCGCGGCCTGGGCCCCCAGTCCTTGTAGTGCAGGGGCAGGATGAAGATGCACTCGAACAGCGAGGCCGCCAGGGCGAAGCTCACGGCCTTGGGGATGAGCGCGAAAAACTCGCCCGTGGAGCCGCTCATGATGAGCATGGGCAGGAACGCGGCCAGGGTGGTGGCCGTGGCCGAGACCACGGGGATCATGACCTCGCTGGTGCCGTCCACGATGGCCTCGCGCAGGGGGCGGCCCTCCTGGATGTGGCGGTAGATGTTCTCCGTGACCACGATGGCGTCGTCCACGATGATGCCCGAGACGAGCACGAAGGAGAACAGGGTGATCTCGTTGAGCGAGTTGCCCGTGAGATACATGAGGATCATGGTCGTCAGGAACGAGAAGGGGATGCCCACGGTGGTCAGGGCCGCGTTGCGCAGGCCCATGAAATGCCAGATGATGGCCGCCACCAGGACGATGCCCAGGGCCATGTTCCAGCCCAGGGTGCTCATGGAGTCGGCGATGTAGGTGGTGGAGTCCTGGGTGGCCACGGCCAGCACGCCCTCGCGCTCCAGGGCGGGGCGGAAGTCGCCCAGCACGGCCTGGACCTGGGCCATGATGTCCAGGGCGTTGCCGGCCTCGGTCTTCTTGATCTTGAGGGTCACGGCGTCCTGGCCGTTGACCGAGGAGATGACGCGCGGGTCGCGGTAGTCCAGGCGCGCGTCGGACACCAGGTCGCCCACGGTCACCACCGAGCCGTCCTTGTCGCGGCGCACCACCGTGGCCGTGACCTGGTCGCGGGTGCGGAAGCGCTCGTCCACGCGCACGACGAACTCGCCGGACTCGTTGGTGTAGTCCCCGGCGGCCAGGGAGAGGTTGGCGCCTTCCAGGGCCCGGGCCACCTGGTCGAAGGCCACGCCCAGGGCGGCCATGCGCGCGGGGTCCAGCAGGACGTGGAACTCGCGCTGGTACTCGCCCTCGATCTCCACCTCCTGCACCCCGGGGATGCGCGCCAGGGGCACCTTCATCTCCTCGGCCATGAGCGTCAGGGCGCGGTTGGTGCGCGGGCCCACGAGGTTCACGGCCACCACGGGCAGCCAGTCCGAGGTCTTGATGAGCGTGAAGGCGGGCGGGTCGGCGTCGTCTGGCAGCTCGCCGATCCTGGACAGCACGCGGAAGCGCAGCTCGTCGTACAGGGCCTGGTAGTCCGTGTCGTCGTTGAACTTGACCACCAGCACGGCCACCTGCTGCGAGGACGAGGACTGGATGAACTCCACCTCCTCCAGGTCCTCCAGGGCGTCCTCGATCTTGCGCGTGACCAGGGCCTCCACGTCCTGGGCTCCGGCCCCGGGCCAGAAGCAGGACACGATGACCTTGCCGAAATCTATCTGCGGGTAGCGCTCCACGGGCACGCGCATGACCGAGAAGGCCCCGGCCACGATGAGCAGCACGAAGAGGAGGTTGAACAGGACCGTCTGGGCCAGGGTGAAGCGGACCACCGGGCGCACGGGCTACTCCCTGCCCGCCAGGGCGAAGCGCTGCCCCGGGGCGATCTCGGGCGAGGCCACGCGCAGCAGGTCGCCCCCCGGCCCGCCGTGGTTGCCCAGCAGCACCACCTGGACCTCGGTGCCGTCGTCGCGGCGCACCCAGTGCTGCTCGTAGCGCTCGGTGACGGCGGCGCGCGGCAGCAGCACGCCCCCGGAGGGGTCGGGCACTTCCAGGGCCAGCACCGCGCGCAGCCCGCCGCGCGCCCCGGGCAGGCCGGTGACGGCCAGGTCCACGACGGTCTTGCGCGTTTCGGGGTCGAAGCCGGGGTAGACGCGGTGCACCGTGGCCGGAACCTCGCGGCCCAGGTCGGGCAGGGCCAGGGTCAGGGTGCCCCCGGCGCCTTGCAGGGCCGTGAGCTGCTCGGGGGCCAGGGCGAAGGGTACCAGCAGGGTGTCGAAATCCCCGGCCTGGCCCAGGGTCTGGCCCTGGGTGACCCACTGCCCGGGCTCGACCTCGCGGGTCATGACCAGCCAGCCCGCCGGGGCCGTGACCCGGGTGCGCGCCAGGCGCTCGGCCAGCACGTCGTGGGCGACTTCCAGGGCGGCCAGGTCGTGGCGGCTCTGGCTCAGGGCCTGCTCCAGCTCGTCCAGCCGGGCCTGGGCTGCGCTGCCCTGGTCCACCAGCCGCCGGTAGCGCGCGGCCTCGGTGTCGTCGTAGGCGATGCGCGCGCGCAGCCGGTCCTGCTGCACGGCGTTGTCGCGCAGCTCCAGCTGGATGAAGGTCGGGTCCACCAGGGCGAAGACCCCGCCCTGGCCCACGGGCTGGCCCACGTCGGCGAGCACCCGCAGCACCTTGCCCGCGGCCTCGGCCACCAGCGGCACTACGGCCCGGGCGCGGGTGAAGCCCGACAGCTGGATGCGGCTGGTGGCGGGCAGGGCCGTGGCCAGCTCCTGGGCCGGGGCGGGGCGGGGGCAGGCTGCGGCCAGGGCCACGGCCAGCAGGGCCGCCAGAAGGCGGAGGGGGGGCGTCGCGCGCATGGGGCGTCCTTCAGGAGTGGGGGTTGGGGGGCTGGGGCTGGCCCAGGCGGGCCAGGCCGCCCAGGGTGAACTCGGCGGCCAGCCCGGCCAGGGCGTCGAGCTGGTCGGACACGGGCAGGGAATCGGGCGCCAGGCGGGCGATGATCGGGCCGATGTTGCAGAAGTGCAGCACCTGGGCCACCACGGCGCCCGTGGCGTAGCGCACCAGCTGCGGCGCCGCGTCCGGGCCCAGCAGCTCGGCCACGATCTCCGCAAGGCGCTGGGAGTCGGGCTGGATGTACTTGTCGATGATGTCGCCCAGGGCCGGGGAGGGGTGGGCCATCTCCATGATGAAGATGGAGGCCAGGTCCCCGCACTGGCTGCGGTCGTCCACGCAGTCGTAGACCTCGTGGAAGAAGTTGTGGATGAACTCGCGCAGGCGTTCGGCGGGCGGGGCGCCCGCCATGTCGGGGCGCAGGCCCGCCCTGGCCTCGCGCGGGGTGCGGAAGATATGCTCCAGCACCCGGGCGTAGAGCTGCTCCTTGCCGCCGAAATGGTAGTTCACGGCGGCCACGTTGGCCCCGGCGCGCTGGCAGATGCCGCGCACCGTGGCCCCCTGGTAGCCGTGGCGGGCGAACTCGGCAATGGCGGCGTCGAACAGCCGCTCCGGAGTGGCTCGGCGCGCGGCAGCCCCGGGGGGGGCGTCGGGAGAAGAGGGAGTGGAATCAGTAGGTTCCATGCCAGGTCGCCCCTGCAAAACATAAATTGAAACAACGTTTAGTGGCTGTGTTTAAAAAGAGTGTTTCGTGCTGTCAAGTGACAGTACAGTGACGTGCCTCGAGAGGCTTGATGATTCTTGCGCTTCTGGCGGCCCTTCCTTGAGGCACCCCCTGGCAGGGAGCCCGGGCGGTGCCCCGGCAGCACGCCAAAAGGTGCCGTGGCGTGGACAGCCCCCCCCGGGCTTTGCTAGCGTGGTCGGGCGTATCCCCCGAAAGTCCCTTCCACCAGCCGTTTGCGCCGAGGTGCCCCGTGGGCATGAAGTTCCTGGACCATGATCTGCTCGATTCCCTGGAGCGTCCCGAGTTCGCGGAGCTGCGCAAGGTGTTGCGGCGGCGGGCGTACGCCCCGGGGGCGCTGATCTTCGGCCCCTGCGAGGCGGAAAACCTTGTCTTCGTGGTGGCCTCGGGTCGGGTGCGGGTCTACCTGTCCTATGAGGAGAAGGAGTTCACTCTGGCGGTGCTGGGCCGGGGCGACATCTACAGCAACCATTCGGGCACGTTCATCGAGGCCCTGGACGAGGCGGAACTGCTGGTAACCGACGTGCGCACGGTGCGCGCGCGGATGCTGGGCATCCCCGAGGTGACACTGACCATGATCCGCGTGCTGGGCAACCTGTTGCGCAACACGTTTTCCATCATCGACGGGCTGGTGTTCCACGACGCGGGCAGGCGCCTGGCTGCGTTTCTGGCAGGCGAGGCGCGCAAGTCGGGTGTTGCCGAGGGCGGGGGCGTGCTGCTGCATCTGGATCTGCCCGTGGAGCAGCTCGCCTGCCTGGTGGGCGCCACGCGCCAGACCGTCTCGGCCCTGCTGGGCGACATGGCCCGCCAGGGGCTGCTGGAAAAGCGCGCCCGGGGCCTGTATTTCATCCCCGACCTGGACGCCCTGGAGCGTACAGCCAGCGCCTGAACCCTGCCCGCCCGGCCCTGCGCCGGGCCCCGGTCACACGAAAATCCGCATCTGGTGCCGCGTTTTGTCGGTTGGCCGACAAACACGCGCGGTCAAGCCTGCTATCCCTAGCGCGAGACCAGGAGACTCCGGCGCACCGGGGGGTGGCGCCGGCCCCTTGCGCGGCCCTGGGCCGCGCGCACCGCAAACCAGGGAGATGTGGGTATGACCAAGCAACCGAGACCGGTCGAGGAACTGTCCATCTGGGCCGACGCCCAGGCCATGCTGACCAAGGCCCGCAAGGATGGCGTGCAGACCGCGTGGGACCGCCTGGAGGCCCAGACCCCGCACTGCACCTTCTGTGACCAGGGCCTGACGTGCAAGAACTGCGTCATGGGCCCCTGCCGCATCAGCACCAAGGAAGGCAGCAAACGCAAACGCGGCGTGTGCGGCGCCGACGCCGACGTGGTCGTGGCGCGCAACTTCGGGCGCTTCGTGGCCGGGGGCAGCGCCGGGCATTCCGACCATGGCCGCGACCTCATCGAGGTGCTCGAAGCCATTGTCGAGGGCCACACCGATGCCTACCGCATCACCGACGAGGCCAAGCTGCGCCGCCTGGCCGCCGAGGTGGGCATCGCCGTGGATGGCCGCCCGGAGATGGATGTGGCCCGCGACTTCGTGGACGCCTGCTACGCCGACTTCGGCAGCCGTCGCAAGGCCATCATGTTCACCGCGCGCGTGCCCGAGAAGCGCCGCGCCCTGTGGGCGGGCCTGGGCATCACCCCGCGCGGGGTGGACCGCGAGATTGCCGAGATGATGCACCGCACGCACATGGGCTGCGACAACGACGCGCCCAACACCCTGCTGCACGCCGCGCGCACGGCCCTGTCCGACGGCTGGGGCGGCTCCATGATCGGCACGGAGCTGTCCGACGTGATCTTCGGCACGCCCACCCCGCGTTTTTCGCGCGTGAACCTTGGCGTGCTGCGCAAGGACCAGGTGAACATCCTGGTCCACGGCCATAACCCCGTGGTCTCCGAGATGGTCCTGGCCGCCGCGCGCGAGCCGGAAATGATCGCCCGGGCCAAGGCCCTGGGCGCCACGGGCATCAACGTCGCCGGGCTGTGCTGCACGGGCAACGAACTGCTGGCGCGCCAGGGCGTGCCCATGGCCGGCAACCACCTGATGACCGAGCTGGCCATCGTCACCGGCGCGGTGGAGGCCGTGGTGGTGGACTACCAGTGCATCATGCCCAGCATGGTCCAGGCCGCCGGATGCTACCACACCCGCTTCATCGACACGGCGGCCAAGGCCCGCTTCACCGGGGCCATCCACTTCGACATCCACCCGCACAACGCCCTGGAGCAGGCCCGCCAGATCGTGGGCATCGCCGTGGACGCCTTTGCCGAGCGCGACCCGCACCGCGTGGACATTCCCGGCCAGCCCGTGGACATCATGACCGGCTTTTGCAACGAAAGCGTGCTCGCCGCCCTGGGCGGCAGCCTGGACCCGCTGCTGGAGCAGGTCAAATCCGGCAATATCCGGGGCTTCGCGGCCATCGTCGGCTGCAACAACCCCAAGTTCCAGCAGGATAGCTGCAACGTCGGCCTGGCCCGTGAGCTGATCAAGCGCGACATCATGGTCCTGGTCACGGGCTGCGTGACCACCGCCGTGGGCAAGGCCGGGCTGCTGATGCCCGAGGCTGCGGCCCAGGCTGGGCCGGGGCTGGAGGCCGTGTGCAAGGCCCTGGGCGTGCCGCCGGTGCTGCACTTCGGGAGCTGCGTGGACAACTCGCGCATCATCCACCTGTGCGCGCTCATCGCCAACACCCTGGGCGTGGACATCGCCGACCTGCCCGTGGCCGCCTCGGCCCCCGAGTGGTACTCCGAGAAGGCCGCCGCCATCGGCATGTACGCCGTGGCCAGCGGCATCAGCACCCACCTGGGCCTGCCGCCGCACATCACCGGCTCCAAGACCGTCACCGACCTGGCGCTCAACGGCCTGGAGGGCATCGTCGGCGCCACCTTCATGGTCGAGCCCGACCCCGTGAAGGCCGCCGGGCTCATCGACGCGCGCATTGCCGCCAAACGCAAGGCCCTGGGCCTGCCCCGCTAACCCCCGCGCGGGCCGCCGGGGCGCGAACCTGGCGGCCCGCCTTCCCGGAGGCCGTGATGAAGATTGCATTCGCGGGCAAGGGCGGCGTGGGCAAGACCACCCTGTGCGCCTGGACCGCCGACTTTCTCGCCCGCCAGGGCCGCAGCGTGTGGATGGTGGACGCGGACACCGCCCTGTCCCTGGGCCAGGCCAGTGGCGTGGCCTCCCGGGCCCTGCCCGAGCCCCTGGTGGCCCGCGAGGACCTGATCCGCCAGCGCATCGGCGCGGGCGGCATGATTGCGCTGTCCCCCGCCGTGGACGACCTGCCCGAGCTGCTGGGCGTGGACGTGCCCGGGCCGGGGCCGGGCCGCAGGCGGCTGCTGGTCATGGGCACCGTGGCCGGAGCGGGTGGCGGCTGCGCCTGCGAGGCCAACGCCCTGCTCAAGTCCCTGCTGGCCCACCTCGTGCTGGAGCGCGACGACTGGGTGCTGGTGGATCTCGAAGCCGGGGTGGAGCACCTGGGCCGGGGCACCGTGGCCCATGTGGACGGGCTGGTGGTGGTCAGCGAGGCCTCGCACCGGGGCCTGGAAACCGCCGCGCGCATCGCCGCCATGGGCGCGGACCTGGGCCTGGGCAACCAGGTTCTGGCCCTGAACCGCGACCCTGGCGGGCCCTTGCCGCCCTTGCCCGGGCTGCCGCCGCGCGTCCTGCGTCTGCCGCCCCTGCCCGGCCTGGCCGCGCGCCAGCTCAACGACTCCTGTGTGCTGGGCCTGCCTGAGGCCGGGACCGTGGACGCCCTGGTGGCCGGGCTGCTGGAGACCCTGGAACAGGGCCGGGGCGGCGCGGGCGACTGAGGCCGCATGGCCTGCGGTGCCGGGGCGCGCTCGGGCTGCGCTCCGGGGATACGGCGGGGCGTCTTTACCCGGCACGGCCCCCGGGCGGTGGAATGCCGCCCGGGGGTCGTGCCATGCTGGGGCCAGGGGGAACCGTTGCCCCCTCGGAAGGGGTCAGCCCCGGCTGCGCAGGATGTCCAGGATTTCGTATTGCGCGGCCTGCCAGGCGGGGTAGGCCCCGGCGGCCAGGCCCAGGGCCACGGAGCCCAGGGGCACGGCAATGAGCAGCAGCGGATCGAAGACGGCAGGGAAGGGCCCCAGGGCGTAGAGCACGCCCAGCAGGGCCAGGGCCGTGAGCACGCCCAGGGCCCCGCCTACCCCCGACAGCAGGCCCGACTCGAACAGGAACTGGGCCACGATGTCGCCGCGCCGGGCGCCCACGGCGCGGCGCACGCCGATTTCCAGGCGCCGGGTGCGCACCAGCAGGATCATGATGGACAAGATGCCCAGCCCGCCCACGGCGAAGGACACCGACGAGCTGATCAGCCCCAGCACGGCCACCAGGTCCAGGGCCTGCTGCTGGAGTTCGATGGTGTCGCGCGCGGTGAGCAGGGTGAAATCGTCGCGCTGGCCGGGCTGGATGCCGTGGCGCTGGCGCAGGATGCCCGCGGCGGCCTCGCGGGCCTGCTCGGGGTCGGCCCCGGGGGCCAGCTCCAGGTAGACCCCGGTGATGAAGTCGGTGTTGGACATGCGGCGCATGGAGGTGGACAGGGGCACGAAGACCTGCTCGTCCTGGTCGGTGCCCACGATGTCCGCGCCCTTGGGCAGGCACACGCCCACCACCCGCAGCCGGGCGCGGTAGAAGTACACCTCGCGGCCCACGGCGGCGTCGGGCCCGCCGAAAAGGCGCTGGGCGATGTTTGCACCCAGCACGCAGACCATGGCCCGGTCGTGGAGCTCCTGCTCGGAGAAGAAGCGGCCCTGGGCCAGCTCCAGGCTGCGCACGCGCAGGTATTCGGGGGTGGAGCCCACCAGGGTGGCGGGGATCTTGAGGCCGCCCGAGCGCACCTGCATGGGCATCTGGACGAAGGGCGCGCCGGTGACGGCGGCGGGCAGGCCCTGGATCACGGCGTAGGCGTCGGCGACCTTGAAGGAGCGCACGTCGCCGCCGCTGCCGCCGCCGCCCGAGCGGCGGAACTGGATGTTGCCCGCCCGGGCCATGAACAGGTTGGGGCCGAGCTTCTCGATGTCCACCTCGGCCTTGCGGACCATGGCCTGGGACACGTGCTGCACCCCGGTCAGCGCCAGGGCGCCGAGAAAGACGCCGAGCATGGCCAGCACGGTGCGCAGCTTGTGGGTGGACAGGGAGGCCAGGGCGATTCTCAGGCCGAAGTGCATGGCGTCTCCATGCCCCAAGGCTTACGGCAAAACCGGGCGCAGGGGAAGGCGGGGGGCGCCGGGGCTGCGGCGGTCCGCTAGGCCCTGCGGGCGGGCCACAGCTGGGTCAGCAGCATGCCCGCGAGCATCAGCGCGCAGCCCAGGACCGTGCGCAGGCCCATGATTTCGCCCAGCACGGCCCAGCCGCACAGGGCGGCGAACACGGCCTCCAGGCTGAGGATGACCGCGGCGTGGGTCGGCGGGGCGTCCTTCTGGGCCACCACCTGCAGGGTGTAGGCCACGCCCACGGGCATGATGCCGCCGTAGACGATGGGGAACCACCCGGCGGAGAGCGCGGCCCAGGTGATCTCCTCGGTGAGCAGGGCGGCGGCGAAGTGGATGGCCGAGCAGACGGCGAACTGGCCGAAGGCCAGGCGCACGCAGTCCACCCGGGGCGAGAGCCAGCCCAGCACGTGCACGTGCACGGCCCAGAACACGGCGCAGACCATGACCCACAGGTCGCCCGGGGCCAGGGTGAAGCCCTCGGTGACGCTCAGGTAGTACAGCCCGGCGGCGGCCAGGGCGGCGCCCAGGACCCCGCCCGTGCCCGGGCGCTGGCCCACGACCATGCCGAAGAACGGCACCAGCACCACGTACAGCCCGGTGATGAATCCGGCCTTGCCCGCCGTGGTCTGCACCAGGCCGATCTGCTGCAGGGCCACGCCGAAGAAGAGCACCACTCCGGCGATGAGGGCGCCGCGCCGGGCCAGGGCGCGCCCGGCGGGCGTGGGCGCCGGGGCCGAGGCGCCGCGCCGGGTCAGGAACCAGATCAGCGGCACGAGCGACAGGGCGCCGATGGCGAAGCGCACGGCGTTGTAGGTCATGGGCCCGACGTAGTCCATGCCCGAGCGCTGGGCCACGAAGCCCGAGCCCCAGACCGCCGCCGTGATGAGCAGGAAGATATTGGCTTTGATGACGCGGCTTTGCATAAGCGCCAGGGAGTACTCCAAAGCCCCCGCGCTGGCAACGGGAAAATGGACCCGCAGGGGGGCGGCGCAGGCCGGGCGGGCGGGTCAGTCCACCACGGCCATGCCGCTGGGGAACAGGCGCACGGAGAACAGGGCGCTGCACCCGGGGCAGACCTCGCCCACGGAGGTGCCCGGGGCGATGCGCACGTCCTGCGGGGCCTTGCACACCGGGCAGTTGACCCGCAGGACGGTCTCGTCCGCCGGGTCGTCGATGAACAGGATGGTCATGGGGCGCCTCCTCGGTTCCGGTTGCGGATGGCGGGAGGATACGCGGGGCGCGTTTCCGGCCCGGGGCGGGGCGGTGACGGCGGGGTGAAATCGCGGGCGGGGGCGGAGAAATGGCGCCCGGGGTGGCCCGGGTACGCTTTTTTGCGTGCGGGCGCATTCGGCTGCGCCCGGGTCTGTCCGGGTCGTTTGGGGCGTGGCCAGCCGGATGGGCGCGGGCCGGGGCGCGGGCCGCGCGGCGGCGGGCGCCGGAGGGCGAGGCTGCGAACGGCCCCGGCGGGTGCGCGGGCGGCGGGCCCGGCGGGCCGGGGTCAGCCGCCCAGGGCGGCGTCGGAATGCATGTCCATGCCGCAGCGCCTGCGCTGGGCCTCCAGGTCGATGTCCCACAGGGCCTGGGTGAACATCATCAGCCAGTCGTAGGGCAGGGTCATGCTGCGTTCGCCGTTGTCCATGACGCACATGTCGCCCTGGCGGTGGACGAGGTAGGCGCTTTTACGCTTCACGTCCCCGTCGGTGGACACCAGGGCGAAGGCCTGGTGACCGTCCTCGGTGGAGTAGAGCTCCTGTTTGGTGAGCACCCCCGTGTCCTCCTCGAAGAAGGAGGTCTGGGCGTAGAGGGCGCCCTTGAAGGTGATGGTGCCGCCCTGGCCGTTGTCCAGGGTGATGGTCGTGAACGGCATGGTGCTCGCGCGCATACCCCCTCCTTCTCGCCTTCAGGTCGGCAGCTTGAGCTGCACGGGGCCCGTGTCCTTGGCGTGTTTGTCGTATTCCTTCTCGACCAGGGCGACGAAGAGTTCGGTCATGGTCTGGTCGTGCAGGGCGGCCAGCAGGCGGACCTTGCGGTGCACGTCCTGGGGGATGCGCAGGGTGAGCTGCTTCTTGTCGTCGTCGGCCATGGTCCCTTGCCCCTGCCCGGCGCGGGCTGGGCTCCCGGCGCGGGCTGCGCGGGGGCGCGGCGTGGCAGGAAGCCGCGCGCGGGCCGCACCCCGTGCATTCCCGGTGCTGATAGCACACTTGGCATCATAATGTAAATAGACGGCCAAGCTGTCTGCGCTGTCTTGGCTGGATTGCGGTCTTGCCAGGAAAGACGGCCCCTGCGGGCGGAGCAGGGCCAAACCGAGGCGGCGGGCGCGGGCGCCCCAGCCTGCGGCGGAAGCGCGAAATGCGGCGCGGGGCGCAGGCGCAGGGGCGCGCGCGGGGGCGGGAAAATGCGGCGGGGCGCAGGGCATAATGCGGCAGGGCCCCGCCCGGGCGCCGGGTGCGGCGTGGCGCCCCGGGGGCTTTTCACGGCGCGGGGCCGCGTGGTATGGCGGGGGCTGGCCGCAGGGCCGGGGACCGGCGCGGTGGGCGTGCCGGGGTGCCCCGGGGCCGCCCGCCCGCGCGGGGGGCGGCGGAGAGCTGGACCATGACCGCGACCACCACCACGGGGCTCCGTCCGCGCGCGGGGTGGCGTGTGCCAGGGGGAAGAATGGCCGTTTTTGCCATGTTGCGCGCCGGGGCGCTTGGGCTGGCGCTGTTGGCCCTGGCCCTGCCCGGGGCCGCCCGGGCCCAGGAGCAGGCTGCGGAGCGCGACGCCTACGCGCACCTGCGCGAATTCCTGGTGGGTGATGCCCGGGTGCGCGAGAATCCCCGCGCGGTGGACGCGCCGTTCTTCATCCCCGTGTCCGACGCCGCGCTGTACATGGACCCCGACGCCGAGGTGCTGGTGGAGGAGCCTGCCCGCGAGGGCGGGCCGGTGTTCATCTATCCGCGCGACATCCTGGTGCGCCACGAGGTGCTGAACCTCCAGGACGAGGCCGGGGCGCGGCGCAGCGTGACCTACAGCCCGCTCACGGGCAGCGTGGCCGGATACCTGGGCGCCGTGGGCCTGCACCGCCCGGCCCTGGGCACCACCGGGCAGTTCCTGAACATGAACCGCGTGCTCTATGACCGCTCCACCAACAGCCTGTGGCCGCAGATTCTTGGCGAGTGCATCTCCGGGCCCCTGCGCGGGCAGGCCCTGGGGCGCTTCCCCCTGCTGTGGACGCGCTGGCGCCTGGCCCGGGCGCGCTGGCCCGAGGCGCAGGTCCTGTCGCGCCAGACGGGCTTTCGCGTGAGCTACGACCGCGACCCCTACGGCTCCTACCGCCGCGACGGCACCTGGTACACCAGCGGCGACCCGCGCCCGCCCATCTCGCACATCGACCGGCGGCTGGGGCCCAAGGAGCGCGTGCTGGGGCTGGCCGTGGGCGAGGCGGCGGTGGCCTTCGTGGAGGCCGCCGTGCGCGAGCACGGGGTGGCCTCGGCCACGGCGGGGCTGGCCCCGCTGGTGGCCATCCACGACCCCGGGCTGGACGCGGTGCGCGTGTTCCACGCCGAGGCCGATGGCCGGGTGCTGACGTTCATGCGCGTGGGCGGCGAGATCCTCGACGAGCAGACCCGCTCGCGCTGGTCGGCCACGGGCCGGGCCGTGGAGGGCCGCCTGCGGGGCATGGCCCTGGAGCGCGCGGCGGCCATGGACTGCATGTGGTTCGCCTGGGCCGCGTTCCACCCCGGCACCCTGGCCTGGACCGGGCCCGGCGCCCTGCTGGACACGCCGCCCCAGGGCCAGGCGGACCCGGGCCTGGGCACCCTGCCGAGCATGATGCCCAGCACGGCGCCGGAACTTTGAGCGCGCCCGTGAGCCACGGCCCGGGCGCGGCGTCGGACCCGGGGGGCGCGGCCCTGCGCGGGCCGCTACGCGCCGTGGTTTTCGATTTCGACGGCACCCTGGCCGAGCCGGTGCTGGATTTCGCGCGCATGCGCCGCGAGCTGGCGGCGCTGGCGCGGCCCTTCGCCCCCTGGGCCCGCCCGGCGCCGGAGCTGCCGGTGCTGGAATGGCTCGAAGCCCTGGCGGGCGAGCTGGACGCCCGCGAGCCCGGGGCGGGCCCGGTCCTGCTGGCGGCGGCCCACGCGCGCATCCGGGCCCTGGAGGTGGAGGCCGCCGGGCGCACGCGGCTGTTCCCCTTTGCCCGTGCGGTGCTGGCCGGGCTGGCTGCGCGCGGGGTGGGCACGGCGGTCATCACCCGCAACTGCGCCTGGGCGCTGGACACGGTGTTCCCCGACGCCCGCGCGGTGGTCGGCGCGGTGCTCACGCGCGACGACGTGGCGCGCGTCAAGCCCGACCCCGGGCACCTGGGCGCGGCCCTGGCGGCCCTGGGCGCGGCCCCGGCCAGCGCGCTCATGGTCGGCGACCATCCCCTGGACGTGGAGACGGGCCGCCGCCTGGGCGCGCTGACCGCCGGGGTGCTCACGGGCGCCGGGGGCCGCGCGGCGCTGCTGGCCGCCGGGGCGGATTTCGTGCTGCCCGACTGCGCCGGGCTGCCGGGGGCGCTGGCCCTGGCCGGGCTGCTGCCGCCCGCCCCCGGCGGCGCCCCGGCGCCGCGCCCGGGCGTGGACAGCGCCGCCGCCCGGGGGTAGACTCGCCCCCCGGCCCGGGCCGCTGCAACCCTCAACCCCACACGGCAGACCATGAAGAAAAAAGCCCTGATCACTGGAATCACCGGGCAGGACGGCGCCTACCTCGCCGAATTCCTGCTGGGCAAGGGATACGAGGTCCACGGCATCAAGCGCCGTTCGTCGCTGTTCAACACCCACCGCGTGGACCACCTCTACCAGGACCCCCACGAGTCGGACCGCCGCTTCATCCTGCACTACGGCGACATGACCGACTCCACCAACCTGATCCGCATCGTGCAGACGGTGCAGCCCGACGAGATCTACAACCTCGCCGCGCAGAGCCACGTGGCGGTGTCCTTCGAGACCCCCGAGTACACGGCGGACACCTGCGCCCTGGGCCCGCTGCGCATCCTCGAAGCCGTGCGCATCCTCGGCCTGGAGCGCAGGACGCGCTTCTACCAGGCCTCCACCTCCGAGCTGTACGGCAAGGTGCTGGAGGTGCCCCAGCGCGAAACCACGCCCTTCTACCCGCGCTCGCCCTACGCCGCGGCCAAGCTCTACGCCTACTGGATCTGCGTGAACTACCGCGAGGCCTACGGCATGTATGCCTGCAACGGCATCCTGTTCAACCACGAGTCGCCCCTGCGCGGCGAGACCTTCGTCACCCGCAAGATCACCCGCGCCCTGGCGCGCATCAGCCTCGGGTTGCAGGACTGCCTCTACCTGGGCAACCTCGACGCCCGGCGCGACTGGGGCCACGCCCGCGACTACGTGGAGATGCAGTGGCTCATGCTCCAGCAGGACGAGCCCGACGACTACGTCATCGCCACGGGCGTGCAACATTCGGTGGCCGAGTTCGTGGAGTGCGCCGGGCGCGAGCTGGGCATGGACATCCGCTGGAGCGGCCAGGGGCAGGACAAGACCGGCACCGACGCCGCCACGGGGCGGACCGTGGTGCGCGTGGACCCGCGCTACTTCCGGCCCACGGAGGTGGAAACCCTGCTGGGCGACCCGAGCAAGGCCCGCGAGAAGCTGGGCTGGACCCCGCGCATCGGGTTCGCGGAAATGGTCCGCGAGATGGTCCTGGCCGACCTGGAGGAGGCCCGGCGCGACGAGCTGTGCCGCCGCGAGGGCTTCAGGACCTTCAACCACCACGAATAGGCGCGCCGTCGCCGCCCGCCTTCCCGGACCGCCGCCCGGGGCGCAGCCCGCGCCCCGGGCGGCGGCGCGTTCAGGGCCCGGGCAGCGGAGCCAGGGAGTACAGGCCCGCCGTGCCCAGCAGCAGCGAGTCCAGCAGCTCGCAGCCCAGCCCGGCCTCGCGGGCCAGGGGCCGCAGGCCGCCCGAGGCCAGCCAGTGGCGGTAATGCGCGTGGTGCTCGGCCCCGGCGGCGCGCTCGAAGACCTGCGCCCCCAGGTGCCCCAGGCGCTGGAGCGCGCCGCGCGGGGGGCGGTAGTCCAGCACCAGCAGCGTCCCGCCCGGGGCCAGCAGGCGCCGGGCCTCGGTCAGCAGGCCCAGGCGCACGGCCCGGGGCCGCTCGTGCAGGGCGAAGGCCACCATGCACAGCGCGAAGGCGCCGCCGGGCCAGGGCGTGGCCGTGGCGTCGCACAGCAGCAGTTCCACCTCGGGCGGGCACTGGCGCCGGGCCCGGGCCAGCATGGCCGGGGAGAGGTCCGCCCCGGCCACGCGCAGCCCGGCGGCGTGCAGCAGGGTGAGCTGGCGGCCCGTGCCGCAGCACAGGTCCACCGCGCTGGCGGCGCCCAGCTCCACGGCCCGGGCGGCCAGGCGGCGGCGCAAGGGGTCCAGCAAGGGCGCGGTGAGCGGGTCGTAGAGCCGGGCGGCGCGGGCGTAGGCGTCGGCGTGCTGCGGGTGGGTCATGGCTGCTCCCCGGGGCGCGGGCGGGTCTTGCCCGCCGGGGCCCCTTCTGCGAGGATAGGCCCGCGTTTTCCTTCTGGCAACCACGGGGCGGGGAGCGGCGCGTTCCTGACCCGCCCGGCCTTGGCGTCTTCTTCTGGGCAACGACGGGGCGGGGGCCGCCCCGGGAGGGTGGTTCCATGGGCATGGCGGTGCGGTGTGCGGCGGCGGCCCGGCTGGGGGCGCTGGTCCTGGCCCTTTGCGCGGCGGCGCTGGCGGGGCCCGCGCGGCCCTGCGCGGCCCAGGCCCTGGTCCTCGAGCTGCCCCTGGCCTGCGCCATGGGGCCGGACTGCACGGTCTTCCAGTATTTCGACCAGGACCCCGGGCTGGGGCGGCTCGACTACGCCTGCGGCACGCGCACCTACGACGGGCACACCGGCACGGACCTGCGCGCGCGCGACCTGGCGCACATGCGCGCGGGGGTGCCCGTGCTGGCGGCGGCGCCCGGGGTGGTGCGCGCCGTGCGCGACCACGAGCCCGACGTGGACGCGCGGACCCTGCCCCCCGGCGCCCTGGACGGGCGCGAGGCGGGCAACGCCGTGGTCCTGGACCATCCCGGCGGCTGGCAGACCCAGTACTCGCACCTGCGCGAGGGCAGCGTGGCCGTGGCCCCGGGTCAGGCCGTGCGCGCCGGGCAGGCCCTGGGGCTGGTGGGCATGTCCGGCGCGGCGGCCTTTCCGCACCTGGAACTCATCGTGCGCCGGGACGGGGCGCCCGTGGACCCCTTCACGGGCGCGGGGCCGGGCCGGGAGCCCGGGCAGTGCGCCCCCGGGCCGGGGGCCCTGTGGAGCCCGCAGGCCCTGGCCGCCCTGGCCTACCGCGAGACCGACCTGCTCTCCGCCGGGTTCGCCACGGCCCCGCCGGACAAGGCCGCCCTGGACGCCGGTCCGCCGCCCCTGGGACACCTGGGCCCCGAGGCCCCGGCCCTGGTCTTCTGGGCCCGGCTGGCCGGGGTGCGCACCGGGGACGAGCTGGCCTGCGAGGTGCGCGTGCCCGGGGGGCGGACCCTGGCCCGCAAGACCCAGACCCTTGAGCGCGACCAGAACGCCTACTCCGTGGTCATCGGTGGGCGCCTGGCCCGGGGCGCGCGCTGGCCCGCCGGGGAATACCGCGCGCGGCTGACCCTGCGCCGCAAGGCGCCCGGCGGCGGCTGGCGCGAGGTCCTGGCCGTGGAACGCAGCCTGGCTTCGCCCTGAGCGCCCCGGGAATCGCCTGGGAAACCGGGGGGTTCCGCCGGTTGCCTCGCGCAGGAAAGTGCCGTAAGGTGTCGCGCCGCGGGGGCGTGCTTCGCACGGGCCGCCGTCCGCGCAACCCTTTCCGACAACCAGACAGTGCCAGCGGAGGTAGCCCATGGAACGCGGCAGGATCGGCGCGCGCATCAAGATGTGGCGCGAGCGCAAGAATTTGACCGTCGAGCAGTTGGCCGCGAAGACGGCCCTCGACCCCGGCTTCATCCGGTCCATGGAGGACGACGGGGCGTCCCCGGCGCTGGGGCCGCTGGTCAAGCTGGCCCGGGCCCTGGGCACACGCCTTGGCACCTTCACCGACGACGAGCTGTCCGACGACCCCTGCATCACCCGCGCCACCGAGCGCACCCCCGACCGCGCCGTGCAGGCCAGCGGCGGCAAGTGCCTGGCCATGACCTACCACCACCTGGGCCGGGGCAAGGCCGACCGGCACATGGAGCCCTTCTTCATCCGCCTGGAGCCCGAGGCCTGCGAGCCCGCCCTGTCGTCCCACGAGGGCGAGGAGTTCATCGTCGTGGTCTCCGGGCAGGTCGTGCTGCGCTACGGCCAGGAGGTGCACACCCTGGCCGCTGGCGACAGCATGTACTACAACTCCGTGGTGCCCCACCACGTGGGTGCCGGGGGCGGCCAGGCCGCCGAAATCTATGCAGTGATCCACGTTCCGTTCTAGCGGGAGGCCGAAGTGACCGACAGACCCGCAGTGCTCGACGTGACCCTGGGCCAGATTCTCGACGAGACCGTGGCCAGATGGCCGCACCGCGACGCGGTGATCTACGTGGACCGCGATTTCCGCCTCACCTGGAGCGAGTTCGGCGACCTGGTGGACCGCTTCGCCAAGGGCCTCATGGCCCTGGGCGTGGCGCGCGGCGAGAAGGTCGCCGTGTGGTCCACCAACGTGCCCTACTGGGTGGCCCTGCAATTCGCCACGGCCAAGATCGGCGCCGTGCTGCTCACCGTGAACACCAGCTACAAGAGCCACGAGTTGGAATACCTGCTGCGCCAGTCCGAGTGCGAGAACCTCTTCGTCATGGACGGGTTCTACGACACCGACTACGTGCTGACCCTCTATGACCTGGTGCCCGAGCTGAAGACCCAGCCGCGCGGCGAGCTGGAGAGCGAGCACTTCCCGCACCTGCGCCGGGTGGCCTTCCTGGGCCCGCAGAAGCACCGGGGCATGTACTCCGTGCCCGAGATCCTGGCCCTGGGCAGGACCGTTGCCGACGCCGACTACGCCGCGCGCCAGGCCAGCCTGCACCCCGACGACGTGGTCAACATGCAGTACACCTCGGGCACCACCGGCTTCCCCAAGGGCGTGATGCTGACCCACAAGTCCATCGGCAACAACGGCTTCTGGATCGGCGAGAACCAGGGCTTCACCGAGCGCGACCGGCTGTGCCTGCCGGTGCCGCTGTTCCACTGCTTCGGCTGCGTGCTGGGCGTGCTGGCCTGCGTGACCCACGGCACGGCCATGGTCATCCTGGAGAAGTTCGACCCCGTGCTGGTCATGCAGAGCGTGGAGCGCGAGCGCTGCACGGCGCTGTACGGCGTGCCGACCATGTTCATCGCCATCCTCCAGCACGACCTGTTCGAGCGCTTCGACTTCTCCAGCCTGCGCACGGGCATCATGGCCGGGTCGCCGTGCCCGGTGGCCGTCATGCGCCAGGTCATGGAGAAGATGTACATGGAGGACATCACCATCTGCTACGGGCTCACCGAGTCCAGCCCGGTGATGACCCAGACGCGCATGGACGACGACATCACCCGCCGCACGGCCTCCGTGGGCCGGGCCATGCCCGCCGTGGAGGTGGTCATCCGCGACCCCGAGACCAACGAGGAGAGCCCGCGCGGCACCCAGGGCGAGGTCTGCTGCCGGGGCTATCTGGTGATGAAGGGCTACTACAACAACCCCCAGGCCACGGCCCAGGCCATCGACGCCGACGGCTGGCTGCATTCGGGCGACCTGGGCGTCATGGACGAGGACGGCTACGTGTCCATCACCGGGCGGCTGAAGGACATGATCATCCGCGGCGGCGAGAACATCTACCCCCGCGAGATCGAGGAGTTCCTCTACCACCTGGAGGGCGTCAAGGACGTGCAGGTGGCCGGGGTGCCCAGCCGCAAGTACGGCGAGGAGGTCGGGGCCTTCGTGATCCTCAAGGAGGGCGCGAACCTGACCCCCGAGGACGTGCAGGACTACTGCCGGGGCAAGATCGCCTTCCACAAGATCCCGCGCTACGTGACCTTCGTGGACGGCTACCCCATGACCGCCAGCGGCAAGATCCAGAAGTACAAGCTGCGCGAGATGGCCGCCGGGCTGTGGCCCGAGGCCTGACAGGGCGTCCCAAAATGATGGTCTGCGGCGTTGCTCGAAAAATCCAGGCCCGCGCGTCTGTCGTGATGCGCGCGGGTCTTGGATTTTTTGCGCGCCCGGCAGCGCGTCATTTCTGAACAGCCCGGGACAAAGGGTTTTTTGCAGCCAGCCAAGCGCGCAACGGGCCGGGCGGGCGAGTTCCCCGCCCGGTTCAAGCCAGGAGGAGAGGTGATGGAAAAGGCCTACAAGGAGATAGCGCCCCGGCTGGCCGGGCTGCGCGACGCCCTCGGGCTCTCGGTGGGGCGGATGGCCGAGCGCCTGGGCGTGGAGCCCGAGAAGGTCGCGGCCTACGAGTCCGGCGACGTGGAGATTCCCGTCAGCTACCTGTTCACCGTGGCCCAGCAGTGCGGCGTGGACCTGACCGTGCTGGTTTCCGGCGGCGAGGCCCACCTGCGCCAGTATTCCCTGGTGCGCAAGGGCGAGGGCCTGGCCGTGGAGCGCCGCAAGGACTACGACTACAAGAGCCTGGCCTACCGCTTCACCGGGCGGCGCATGGAGCCCTTCCTCATCCGCGTGCCGCCCAAGGCGCCCGAAGAGGTGCACACCGCCAGCCACGCCGGGCAGGAGTTCATCCACATGCTCGAAGGCCGTCTGGAGATCACCCTGGACGGGCGGCCCGAGGTGCTTGAGCCCGGCGACAGCCTGTATTTCAACTCCGAGACCCCGCACGGCCTGCGCGCCCTGGATGGCGCCGACGCCCTGTTCATCGACGTGATTCTCTAGGCGTCCGGCACCAGCCCCACCGGACGCCCGCCATGGGCACGACCCAGCGTCCCCCAACGAGAACACGCAGACCGAACGAGGCAGACCATGCAGAAAATCACCCCCGCGAGCTACGAGCAGTTCCTCGAACAGTTCGCCCTGGACATCCCCGAGAAATACAACTTCGTCTACGACTTCCTGGACGAGGTGGCGGCCCGCGAGCCCGGGCGCAAGGCCATCGTCCACGTCGGCCCCGACGGCTACCGCCGCGAGTACACCTTCGGCTGGCTGGCCGAGGCCTCGGCCCGGCTGGCGGGCGCCCTGGCTGCGCGCGGCGTGGCCAAGGGCGACCGGCTGATGCTCATCCTCTACCGGCGCATCGAGTTCTGGGTGGCCATGCTGGCCCTGCACCGCCTGGGCGCCGTGGCCGTGCCCTCGCCCAACCTGCTCACGGTCAAGGACATCGTCTACCGCGTGCAGGCCGGGAACATCGTCGGCGCCATCGCCGAGGACTCGGTGGCCCCCGCCGTGGACGCCGCGCGGGCCCACTGCCCGGGCCTGCGCACCCTGGTCCAGTGCGGCCCGGGCATGCTGCCCGAGGGCTGGGCCCACTACGAGCACATCTGCGCCGGGGCGGCCCCGGCCTTCCCCCGGCCCGCCGACGCCGCCGGGGGCGCCGACCCGCTCTTGATCTTCTTCTCCTCGGGCACCACGGGCCAGCCCAAAATGGTCCTGCACGCCCACACCTACCCCCTGGGGCATTACGTCACCGGCGCCCATTGGCACGACCTGCGCCCCGGCGACCTGCACCTGACCGTGGCCGACACGGGCTGGGGCAAGGCCGTGTGGGGCAAGATGTACGGCCAGTGGATGGCCGGGGCCACGGTGTTCGTCTACGACTTCCGGGGCAAGTTCCACCCCGGCGAGCTCTTGGGCGTCGTGGCCCGCGAGGGCGTGACCACCTTCTGCGCCCCGCCCACGGTCTACCGCTTCCTGGTGCGCGAGGACCTCTCGAAGTTCGACCTCTCGCGCCTGCGCCACTGCACCACGGCGGGCGAACTGCTCAACACCAGCGTGTTCGAGGACTGGAAGCGCCTGACCGGGCTGCCCATCTACGAGGGCTACGGCCAGACCGAGACCACCTTGCAGATCGCCACCTTCCCCTTCATGGAGCCCAAGCCCGGGTCCATCGGCAAGCCCACCCCCGGCTGGGACGTGGTGCTGCTGGACGCCGACGGGCGGCCCTGCGGCCCTGGCGAGGAGGGCGAAATCTGCATCCGCCTGAACGGCGCGCCGGTCACGGGCCTGTTCCACGAATACGTGGACGAGGCCGAGAAGACCGCCCAGGCCATGGCGGGCGGCGTGTACCACACCGGCGACAAGGCCTGGCGCGACGAGGACGGCTACTACTGGTTCCTGGGCCGGGTGGACGACCTGATCAAGAGCTCGGGCTACCGCATCGGGCCCTTCGAGGTGGAAAGCGCCCTGGTGTCGCACCCTGCCGTGGTGGAGGCCGCCGTCACCGGCGTGCCCGACGAGGTGCGCGGCCAGGCGGTCAAGGCCACGGTGGTGCTGGCCCCGGGCCTGTCGGGCACGGACGAGCTGCGCCGCGAGTTGCAGGACCACGTGAAGAAGGTCACCGCGCCCTACAAGTACCCGCGGATCATCGAGTTCGTGGCCGAGCTGCCCAAGACCATCTCGGGCAAGATCAAGCGCGCCGAGATCCGCCAGCGCGACCTGGAAAAAGGCTGCTAGGCCGGGCTTTTCCGGCAATCTGCACCCGGGGCGGCATGGGCGACCATGCCGCCTTGCCTTTTTTGTGGACATGAGCGAGAATCCAGAAAATCTCTAGAACCCGGTGGACGAGAGGGGGGGCCGGGCTCTGCCCGGGCCCGGGAAGAGCGATGCACGACAAGGCCAGGATCCTCGAAGTCCTGCGGCGCAACGAAGCCATTCGCGCCAAGTTCTTCGAGGTCGAAAGCGAGATACTGACGATCCTGCGCTTCGAGGATCTCTTCGCGCGTCTGGTCTGCCTGATCCGCGACAAGTTCGATATCCCCCACGTCTGGATCACGCTGTTTGCCGACGGCGAACTGGCGCGACTGCTGGACGGCATGGACGCCGCCCCCGGGTGCTGCCCCATGGTCCTGGCCGAGCGCGGGGCGGTGCTGCCGCTGCTGCCGCCCCGGGGCCTGCCCGTGCTGGACAACCGCGACCTGGAGCGCTTCGCGCCGCTGCTGCCCCGGCCCGCGCCCGGCGGGCTGCGCTCCCTGGCCGTGGCCCCGCTGACCCTGGACGGGCGGCTGGTGGGCACCCTGAACCAGGCCGACACCTCCCCCGCGCGCTTCCGGCCCGACATGGACGCCACCCTGCTGGCCCAGCTGGCGGTGAAGGTCTCGCTGTGCCTGTCCAACGTCACGGCCCATGAGAAGCTGGCCCGGCTGGCCCTGTGCGACCCGCTCACGGGCCTGCTCAACCGCCGGGCCATGGAGGAGCGCCTGCACGCCGAGTTCCTGCGCGCCCAGCGCTACGGCGCGGTGCTCTCCGTGGCCTTCATCGACATGGACGACTTCAAGGGCGTCAACGACACCCTGGGCCACGACGCGGGCGACGCCATGCTGGCCTTCTTCGCCACCCGGCTGCAGAAGCTGGCCCGCAAGGTCGATTCCTGCGCGCGCTACGCGGGCGACGAGTTCGTGGTCATCCTGCCCAGCACCGAGGCCGACCAGGCCCGGGCCTTCATGGACCGCGTGGAGCAGTTCTTCCGCTACGCCCCGGTGCCGGACATCGACCGCCTGGTGCGCTTCAGCGCCGGGGTGGCCAGCAGCGCCGACCCTCGGGCCACGTCCCCGGCTGCGTTGCTCAAATGCGCCGACGAGGACCTCTTCGCGCGCAAGGCCGCCCGCCCGGAGCGCGCCCGGCGCGCCGTGGGCCAGGGCGGGGCCTGAGCCCGCCGGGGCCCCCGGCGCCCCTTCCCTCCCGGGCCCCGACCTGCTAGGGTCTGCGGGCCAGCAACAGCACAACCATACGGCGCCCGGCGCCGGGAGCGATCATGCAAGAAGCCGTCTTCAGGGGCGTCCTCATCGGCGGGGCGCTGGGCATCATGGCCACCTACGTCCTGGGCATGGAGCCCGTGCGGGCGTTTTTCCTGGGCGTGGCCTGCGGCATCCTGGCCGGGGCCACGCGCTACGCCATCGCGCGCCGGCGGAAGAAATAGCCCATGGGTCCGGGGCGATTCCCCGCCGGGGCCTGGGCCCGGCTTTGGACCCGGCTTTGGGCCTGGCGCTGGCTGGCGCTGCTCGCCGCCGGGGTGGCCCTGCTGGTCCACCTGTCGCTGTTCTCGGACTTCATGCCGCCCTACAAGCGGCTGTGGGGCCGCGTGACCCTGGACAACGTGCTGCATTTCGCGGCCTTCGCCGCCCTGGGGCTGGTGGCGCCCCTGGCCCTGCGCGACCGCAGGCGGGCGCTGCTGGCGCTGCTGGGGCTCTTGCTGCTGGGGGGTGCCCTGGAGCTCATGCAACTGGCCATCCCCAACCGCCGCTGCCAGCTCTACGACGCCCTGGGCAACACCCTGGGGCTGCTGCTGGGCGGGGGCGCCGGGTTCGCCCTGCGGGCCCGGCTGCGCCCTGGTCCGCCTGACTCCGGCGCCTAGCCGCCGCCCCGGGGCGGCGAGCCGCTGCGGCAGCGGAAAAATCCAGGCCGCTTGTGTCTGTTGGGCACACCGCGCGACCCGGATTTTTCCGTGTCCTGCCGCGCACCCTTCCTGAATCCCTGTGGATTTTGGTTTCCCCACGGCGAGCCAGCCGCCCCGCGCACCCCGGCTCCGGCAGCCCCGGCAGCCCCCGGCAGCCCCCGGCGGCACTTGACATCGCCCCCGGAATGGCTATCGTGTAATCACAAAGATGGCCATGACGAGGCCAGCGCGGCCTCGATGGTATAGGATCAGGAACCCCGGCAGGAGGGACGCCGAAATAGCCCCCCCCCCCCATACGTGGCGCGCCGGAGCGCCCCTGGGACCCCTCCCCGCCGCAGGCCCGCGGAGCACAGACTCCAGGCCCGGCCGCACGCACCGGAAAATGCGGAAACCAGGACGGGTCCCTTCTTTTTGACCTGACCAGGCCTTTCGACCCGCCTCGCCATGAACGGGGCCCGGCTTCCCCGCCCCGAGGCGGGTTTTTTTGTGCCCGCAGTGTTCGCGCTGCTGCGCGGCGCCCCCGGCGCGGCCTGGGGAAACGCCGCCCGGGGCCTGTGCCGGGCCTGCGCCGGACGGGCGCGGCGTGCGGCCCCGCCGCCTGCCCTGCCTGCAAACAAACGGGGCCGTCCTCGCTGGCGAGGGCGGCCCCGTTTGCACAGGGAGCGGCGAGCGGTTCTAGGCCCCGGTGTCGGCCTCGGCCTGGGCCGCGCCGTGCTTGAAGAAGGTGTTGGCCCACAGCACGGACTTGTAATAGGAGACCGCCACCACCAGCCGGTTCAGGGCCAGCTCGTCGGTCAGGGTGTCGAGCTGCTCCCAGTGGCCTTTCTCGTGGGCCAGCACCAGGTCCAGCCATTTGCCATGGTAGCAGGGGCGGCCCAGCAGGGCGTCCTTGAGGGCGCCGTCCAGGGGCAGGTTGCCCACGATGTCGGCCATGGGCGTGTCGAGCATGGGTTCGAGCAGCGAGAACAGGCCGAGCAGGAACATGCTGTCCGGCTGGGCCTCGGCGAACTCGTGGCTGCGGGCGATGAGCTCCAGGAACTTGGCCCGCTGCACGGCGGTGAAGAACAGCTCGGAGTGTTTCTCCTGGGGCATGAGGTCCGAGAGGATGACCACCCGCAGCCAGCTCTGGAGCTGCTTCCAGCCCAGCAGCACGATGGCCTGGCGGATGGAGCGGATGGGCTGGGAAAAAGCGAAGGCCGCCGAGTTCAGGTAGAACAGCAGGCGGTAGCTGATGGACACGTCGGTCTGGATTTCCCGGGCCAGGGCCTCGAAGTCCGGGTCCTTGACCTCCACGGCCTTGAGCAGGGTGAAGCGCGAGTGCTGGTGCGAGGTCAGCTTGCGCCCCGCCACCAGCTCCGGGCGCTTGAAGAAATAGCCCTGGAACAGCGCAAACCCCAGGTGCCGGGCCTGGGCGTAGGCCTCCATGGTCTCCACCTTCTTGGCCAGGGCCAGGGCGTCGATGCCCCGGGCTGTGGCCAGCAGGGCCGCGACGCGCTCGGGCCCCTGGGCCAGCACGTCGATGATCAGCAGGCTGGCGATGCCCAGGTGCGCGGCGCAGTCCTTGCGGCCGGAGAAGTCGTCCACGGCCACGGAGTATCCGGCGTGCACCAGGGCTTCCAGGGCCTGAAGCACCGCGTGGTCCAGCAGTGCCTCCTCGGGCACCTGGACCACCGTCTGCGCCGGGGGCAGGGCGTAGGGCACCTCGTCGAGGATGGAGCGCTGCCCGAAGTTGATGAGGATCTTGGCGTTGCCGCCGAAAAAGTCCTCGGGCCCGAAGGTGGAGTCCGCCGCCACGCTCAGGGTGGCCTGGTCCTGGTCGGCCATGACGGCCCGGTCGGCCTCGGGCCCGCAGCGGAACAGCAGCTCGTAGCCCCAGACCTTGCCGCGCGCGTCGAACACGGGCTGGCGGGCCAGGAAGGTCGGCAGGAAGCAGCTTGCGGCGGGGGCCGTTTCGTCGGTCATGGGCTCCTCGGGGGGGCAGGGGTTCGCCGCGCCGTGGAGGCGCCGCGCCATGGTGTGCAAATATAGCCGCGCGGCGCGCCGAGGGCAAGGGGCCCTGGCGTTTTTGGGGCGCCACGGGGGTCTAGCGGCGCAGGCGGGGGTCGAACAGGTCGCGCAGGGCCTCGCCCAGCAGGTTGTAGCCCAGCACGGTGACCAGGATGGCCAGCCCCGGGAAGAACGAGAGCCAGGGCGCCACGGTCAGCACGTCCTTGCCTTCCATGAGCACGTTGCCCCAGCTGGGCATGGGCGGCTGCACCCCCAGCCCCAGGAACGACAGCGACGATTCCACCAGGATGGCCCCGGCCACGCCCAGGGTCGCCGACACCAGCACCGGGGCCAGGGCGTTGGGCAGGATGTGCAACAGCAGGATGCGCACCGGCCCGGCCCCGGCCACCCGCGCGGCCAGCACGAAGTCGCGCCCGCGCAGGGTGAGCGTCTCGGCGCGCACCAGCCGCGCCACGCCCATCCACGACGTGAGGCCGATGACGATCATGATGTTGGTCAGCGATGGCTCCAGGAAGGCGATGACCGCCAGGATCAGGAAGAACGAGGGGAAGCAGAGCATCACGTCCACCCCGCGCATGATGGTCTCGTCCACCAGCCCGCCGAAATAGCCCGCCGCCAGCCCCAGGGCCAGCCCGATGGACACCGACAGGCCCACGGCCACGAAGCCGACCCACAGCGACACCCGCCCGCCCCACAGCAGCCGCGAGAGCACGTCGCGGCCCAGGGCGTCGGTGCCCAGGGGGTGGGTCAGGCTCGGGGCCTGGAGGATGGCGTCCACGTTGAGGGCCGTGGGGTCCGCCGGGGCCAGCCAGGGCGCGCCCAGGGCCGCAACGCTCATGACCAGCACGATGGTTCCGCCCACGGCGAGCATGCCGTAGCGCCCCAGCCAGCGGCGCAACCGCTGGCCCCGGGACAGGCTCGCCAGGGCCGGGCGCTCCGGCTCCGGGCGCGGGGTGGCCCGCCCGGCGCTCATTGCCCGCCCCCGCGCGCCGCGCGGATGCGCGGGTCCGCCAGCCCGTAGGCCACGTCGGCCAGCAGGTTGCCCGCCAGGGTCAGCAGCGCCCCCAGCACCAGGTTGCCCATGATCAGCGGGTAGTCCCGGGCCATGACCCCCTGGTAGAACAGCTGGCCCAGCCCCGGCAGGGCGAAGATGGACTCGATGATCACGCTGCCGCCGATGAGCCCGGGCACGGACAGGCCCAGGATGGTGATCACCGGCAACAGCGCGTTGCGCAGGGCGTGCTTGAAGATCACCGTGTGCAGCGGCAGGCCCTTGGCCCGCGCGGTGAGGATGTAGTCCTGGCGCAGGACCTCGAGCATGCTGGAGCGCATGAAGCGCGACATGCCCGCCAGGCTGCCGAAGGTGTAGACGAACAGCGGCAGGGTCAGATGCCGCGCGAGATCGAGCATCCGCTCCCAGAAGCCCATCTGCTCGAAGCCGAAGGAGGTCAGCCCCGAAATGGGCAGCAGCGGCCAGTGGATGCACAGGGCGTACATGAGCAGCAGGGCCAGCCAGAAGCCGGGCATGGCGAAGCCGATGAACACGAAGACCGTGGCCGCGCGGTCGAAGGCCCGGCCCTGCCACCAGGCCGAGGCGATGCCGATGGGCACGGCGATCATCAGCGTGAGCACCAGCGAGGCCACGTTCATGCCGAAGGTCAGCGGCAGGCGCTCCACGATCTTGTCCCACACCGGGCGGTTGTCGCTGCTCATGGAGCGCCCGAAATCCAGGCGCACCAGCCGCGACAGCCAGCCCAGGTACTGCTCGTGCAGCGGGCGGTCCAGCCCGTAGAGCGCCTCCAGCCGCGCCCGGGCCTCCACCGAGGCCTCGGGGTTGAGGGTGGTCTGCATGTCCGTGGGCGAGCCCGGGGCCAGGTGGATCACCGCGAAGCTGATCACCGTGATCCCCAGGAAGATGACCACGATCCAGACCAGCTTGGCCGCGAGGCGTTTGACGAGTTCCGGCATGCAGCCCGTTGTAGGGAACTTCGGCCCCGAGCGCAACGGTTGCGGCCGCGCGGGCGCAACGCGCAAGGCCCCGCCCGCGCGGGGTGGCGCGGGCGGGGCCGGGGGGGCCTGTCTGTCAGGGGCGCGGGGCTAGCCCAGGGACTTGTGGCAGAACCACCAGTCGAAGCCGTCGTACTCGGCGCTGCGCTTCTTGGCGGTCGCGTGGTCCTGCGCCGGGGGCACGATGACGCGGTCGCCGATGAGCTCGTTGTTGGGCCAGCCGGCGGGCATGGCCACGCCGTTGGCGTCGGAAACCTGCAGGGCCTTCACGGCGCGCAGGATTTCGTCCATGTTCCGCCCGACCTCCTGGGGGTAGTAGAGCATCAGGCGCAGGTTGCCCTTGGGGTCGATGACGAACACGGCGCGCACGGTGTTGGAGCCCTTGCCGGGGTGCAGCATGCCCAGGGACTCGGCAACATGGCCGCGATCGTCGGCGACCACGGGGAACTCGATGTCCACGTCCAGGTTGTCCTTGATCCAATCGACCCATTTGATGTGGGAGAAGATCTGGTCGATGGACAGACCGATGAGCTCGCAGTTGATCTTGCGGAACTCGTCGAAGCGCTTCTGGAAGGCCACGAACTCGGTGGTGCACACGGGGGTGTAGTCCGCCGGGTGGCTGAAGAGCACGACCCACTTGCCTTCGTAGTCGCCGGGCAGCTTCTTCATGCCGTGGGTGGTCTTGACTTCCATGGCCGGGAACTTGTCGCCGAGCAGGGGCAGGGAGAGGGGAGTGGTCATGATGGTATTCCTCCAGGGTTGTATCGGTTTGGTTGGCTGTCTGCCAACACGTCTTTGTTAGGAATGATTCCTAGTATCAATTTGCCAAGGGGTCAAGGGGATTTTTGAAAATTTGTGGAAGGTGCCGGGATTCATCTGTAATTCAGCGTAATATAAGAAATATTTTCGCGGACGACGGAGGGGCGGCCTGCCCAGACCCTGGACGGGCGCGGACCGCAGCGCAATGCGCGGCAATGCGCGGACAAGGCCCCGCAGGTGGCGCCTCGCAGGCGCGCTGGTTTTTGGCGGTGATTGATCCGGGGGGCATGGGGCGGGCGCAGGCCCTGGAGGAGGTCGAGGCGCAGCCGGGGCAGCCTGCCGGGCGGACGCGGGGCGCGCCTGGCCGTGCGCTGCGGGTATGCCGGGGGCATGGCTGCCCGGGCATGTTCGGCGTGCGGGGTCCAGGGGGCCTTGCCCCCTGGCAGGGTCCAGGGGCGGCGCCCCTGGCGGGGTCTGGGGCGGAGCCCCAGCAGCGCGCAGCGCCCTGGCCGTGCTAGGCCTTGAGCAGTATCCCGGCCAGGGCGTCGAGTTCCTCGGACAGGGCCAGGGCTTCCAGGGGCGTGGCGGCGTGGACGACCAGGCCGTGGTGGCCCATGAACACGGCCTGGCGGGTGGTTGCGGCCTGGCCCACGGCCTGGCCCACGGCCTGGCCGAGCTCGGGGGTGCCGGGCTGCATGGGCGGCAGGGCGGCCAGTTTCTGCTTGTAGAAGTCGGCCTCGAAGAGGGGCAGGGTCAGGTCCACGCCGCCGGTGCGCACGTCCAGGGCCAGGAGGTTCGGCGGGTGGGTGTGCAGCACGGCCCGGGCTGCGGGCAGGCGGCGGTAGATTTCCAGGTGCACGGCGGCCTCGGTGGATGGCTGGCCCGGGCCGGTGGTGGTGCCGGAGGCGATGTCCATGGTGGTCAGGCTGCCGGGGGCGAGGAAGCCCTTGGGCGCGCCGGAGCGGGTGATGACCATGGCGTCGCCCAGGCGGGCGCTGGCGTTGCCGTTGAAGCCGGAGAACAGGCCGCGCTGCCAGCCAGCGGCGCAGGCGTCGCGCAGCTCGCGGGCCAGGGCGGCGGGGATGCCCGAGCCCCAGTTCTCGGCGCCCCGGGTTTCCCCGGCGATGGGTTTGAGGTCCACCACGGGGGTGCCGTCGAGGGTTTCGAGGTGGTCCACGGTGATGCGCGTGCCGTCCAGGGCCAGGATGCGGCAGTGGTGCAGGCCGATGGGGTTGGGCCGGTCGGGGGAGCGGGTGTTGAAGACGCCGCGCTGGGGCTGGGCCGTGTCGCCGCGCGGGTGGACCTTGAGGTGCGTGCGGCTGGAGAGGTGCAGCCAGGAGAAGACGAGGATGTCCTGCCCGACGCTGAGGGAGTCCAGGGCCGGGGCGAAGGCGGGGTCGATGTCGATGACGGCCTGGGGCGCGCCTTCGCTGTACTGCTTGGGGCAGTCCTTGATGTCCTTGAGGGGGGAGCGGACGTGGCCGAGGATGGTCAGGGTGGTGTCCATGGTGGCTCCTGGGGTCGGGTCAGGTTGCGGAAAAGTGGTCGAAGCCGCGGGCGGGCGCGGGCTGGCCGTTGAGGGTCACGCCCGGGGCGGCGGTGACGGTGCCGATGGCGCGGGCGCCGGGGATGGCGGCGATGACCTCGGGTGCGGCGCCGGGATCGCAGGCGGCGAGCAGGGCGTAGTCCTCGCCGCCGAGGCAGGCGAAGGTGGCGGGGTCTTGCCCGGTGTGCTGGCACCAGGCGAGGGTTTCGGGGTGCAGGGCTGCGGGGGTCAGGGCCAGGGCGGCGCCGGGGGCCGGGCCGCGGTCGGCGCCCAGCAGGCGCGGCAGGTCCTGGGCCAGGCCGTCGGACACGTCCATGGCGGCGCGCACGCCGGGCTGCCCGGCCAGGGCCAGGCCAGCGGCCACCTGGGGCCGGGGCCGCAGGTGGGCGGCGGTGGCGGCGGGCCAGGAGGCGGTGGCGGCGGGGCCCTGGGCCTCCAGGGCCTGGAGCCCGGCGCGCACCAGGCCCAGCTCGCCGCAGGCCAGCAGCACGTCGCCCGGGCGGCAGGCGGCGCGCGTGAGCAGGCGGCCCGAGGGCCCGGGCTGGCCCCAGATGGTGATGCACAGGCCGAGCAGGGGCGCGCGGGAGAGGTCGCCGCCGGTGAGGGCGAGGCCGTGCTCGCGGGCCAGGGCGGCCATGCCGGCCAGCAGCTCATCCCAGAATCCGGGGGCGGGCGGCGGCCCGGCGGGGAGCATCAGCCCCAGGCTGAAGCCCAGGGGCCGGGCGCCCATGGCCGCGATGTCGCTGACGTTGACGGCCAGGGCCTTCCAGCCGATGTCGCCGGGGCCGAAGTAGGCGCGGCGGAAGTGTACGTCTTCCAGGAACAGGTCGGTGGACAGGGCCATGGTCGGCGGGCAGGCCAGCACGGCGCAGTCGTCGCCGCGCGGCAGGGGCGCGTGGTCGCAGGCGCCGGGGAAGTGGCGGTCGATGAGGGCCAGGAAGTCCTGTTCGGAGGCGGGGCCGGGGTGGTCCATGGGGGCGGCTCGGGGCTGCGGGTTGGGCGGGCTTGACGCGGGGTTCAGGGTAGCCGAAAATCGCGCGGAAAGGAACCTCGCCGCGCGGCCCCCGGGGCCCGTCCAGCAACGGCCTGTGTGACAGGCCTGTGCCATGCGGTTTTTTCATTGTCCAGTTTCCAAGTATGAGATAGGACACCCTGTGCGCCGCAGACGGCGGACAGGGGTGGCTCCCCGTCCGGAGCGGGCGGTGTCGCGGATAATGGGGTGCGCACCCCACAAGCAGGAGCACACGACCAGTGGCAACAGAGCAGAACAGGGCGCGGTTTCGGCAGTACGAGAAGACCATCGTAGATTTCGTGGCCAAGGAGAACGGCTGCTTCTTTGCTATCAGCCACGACCAGGTGTTCCTCAAGATGTACCGCCAGACCTTGAACAAGGAACTGGTCATCGGCACGGACCGCATCCGCGCCCTGCCCGAGGAACACAAGTTCATCTCCGAGATCAAGACGCCGTATTTCAAGGATAAGAAGATCCTGCTGCTCATCGAGCGCGTGCTGGACAACCGCAACACACTGTCCTTCGTGCGTACCCTGAAGGCGATGTACGAGGACATGTACATCGTGGTGCTGACCTCGGAGGTGGAGCGCCAGGTGCTCATCCTGCTGCACGAGATCGGGGTGGGCAACTTCATCACCAAGCCCGTGTCCATGGACACGCTCATCGAGAAGATCGCCTTCACCATCAAGCCCCAGGGCAAGATCGGGCAATTCATCGACACGGCCAAGGGCTACCTGGCCAAGGGCATGTACGACGAGGCCGTGGCCCTGTCGGACAAGATCCTGAAGCTCAAGCCCGGCAGCGCGGCGGCGCTGATGCTGCGCGGCGACGCCCACAAGGGCAAGGGCGAGGTGGCCGCCGCCGAGCGCTCCTACGCCGAGGCGCACAAGGGCGCGGCGCTGTACCTGGAGCCGCTCAAGAAGCTGGCCGACCTGTACAAGGACGAGGGCGACCTGGAGAAGCAGCTCATCTACCTGCAAAAGCTCGATCGCCTCTCGCCGCTCAACGTGGAGCGCAAGATCAGCATGGGCGAGATCCACCTGGAGTTCGGCAACGCCGAGGCCGCCGAGGAGTTCTTCGAGCAGGCCGTGGCCAACGCCAAGAAGGAAGCCCAGGCCATGATCGAGGAGGTCAAGCGCAGCATCGCCGAGAAGTGCCTGGACAAGGCCCCGGCCACCGCCGAGCGCTTCTTCCGCTCCATCATCGACGCCAAGGGCGGGCAGCTGCGCAAGTCCGACATCGAGACCTTCAACCGCCTGGGCATCGCCCTGCGCCGCCAGGGCCGCTGGCAGGACGCCGTGTCCGAGTATGGCCAGGCCCTGAAGATCTCCCCCGACGACGAGAACCTGTATTTCAACACCGCCGTGGCCTACACCGAGGGCGGGCGCCACACCGAGGCCATGCGCGCCCTGGAGCGCGTGCTCAAGCTCGCGCCGGACTTCGGGGCCGATTCGCCAACCCTGTCCTTCAACATGGGCGTGATGTGCGCCAACGGCCGCAACCCCCAGGACGCCGCGCGCTTCATGCGCCGCACCCTGGAGCTGGACCCCGGCCACGAAGGCGCGCGCAAGCTGCTGGCCACCCTGTAGCCTCCCGGGCCTGCTGGACTTCGCGCCCGCGCCGGGGTAGCGTTGCATCCTGGCGCTTTTGGCGCCGAGGAGGCCGTGACCGTGAGCGCGCACCAGGTGGTCCATGGGGTCAGCACCCTGACGGACCACGACATCTATCTTTTCCGCCAGGGGCGGCATTTCCGGCTCTACGAGAAGCTCGGCGCGCACCTGCGCGAGGTCGGCGGGCAGGCCGGGACGCATTTCGCCGTCTGGGCGCCCAGCGCGCGGGCCGTGGGCGTTGCGGGCGACTTCAACGCCTGGGGCCCGACCCTGCCCCTGGCCGCGCGCCTGGACGGCTCGGGCATCTGGGAGGGCTTCGTGCCCGGGGTGGGCCGGGGCGCGCAGTACAAATACCGCATCGAGGGCGCCTCGGGCGACGTGTGCCTGGAAAAGGGCGACCCCTTCGCGCTGCTCTGGGAGTCGCCGCCCGCCACGGCCTCGGTGGTCTGGGACCTGGACTACGGCTGGAGCGACGGGGAGTGGATGGCCACCCGGGGCCGGGCCAACGCCCTGGACGCGCCCATGAGCGTGTACGAGATGCACCTGGGCTCCTGGCGGCGCGAGCACGGCGACGGCTGGCGCTCGCTGCACTACGACCAGCTGGCCGGGCAGCTGCCCGGCTACCTCAAGGCCCTGGGCTTCACCCACGTGGAATTCCTGCCGGTGATGGAGCACCCCTTCTTCGGCTCCTGGGGCTACCAGACCACGGGCTACTTCGCGCCCTCCAGCCGCTACGGCTCGCCCCAGCAGTTCATGAATCTGGTCAACGCCCTGCACCGCGAGGGCATCGGCGTGATCCTGGACTGGGTGCCCTCGCATTTCCCGGCCGACCCGCACGGCCTGTGGCGCTTCGACGGCACGCACCTGTTCGAGCACGCCGACCCGCGCCAGGGCTGGCACCCCGACTGGAACTCCTCCATCTTCAACTACGGGCGCCACGAGGTGCGCTCGTTCCTGGTCTCCAGCGCGCTGTTCTGGCTGGACCGCTATCACGCCGACGGCCTGCGCGTGGACGCCGTGGCCTCCATGCTCTACCTGGACTACTCGCGCGAGCCCGGCCAGTGGGTGCCCAACGAGTTCGGCGGGCGCGAAAACCTTGAGGCCATCGGCTTTTTGCGCGACCTGAACGAGGCCGTGTACCGCGAGTACCCCGACGTGCAGACCGTGGCCGAGGAGTCCACGGCCTGGCCCATGGTCTCGCGGCCCACCTGGCTCGGCGGCCTGGGCTTCGGGCTGAAGTGGAACATGGGCTGGATGCACGACACCCTGGCCTACTTCGGGCAGGACCCGGTGTTCCGCAAGTACCACCACAACAAGCTGACCTTCGGCATCTGGTACGCCTTCCACGAGAATTTCACCCTGCCCCTGTCCCACGACGAGGTGGTCCACGGCAAGGGCTCGCTCTACGGGCGCATGCCCGGGGACCAGTGGGCCAAATGCGCGGGCCTGCGCCTGCTCCTGGCCTTCATGTACGCCCACCCGGGCAAGAAACTGCTGTTCATGGGCGCGGAGCTGGCCCAGGTGCCGGAGTGGAACCACGACGCCGAGCTGGAATGGCACCTCATGGACGTGCCCGCCCACAGGGGCGTGTGGGACTTCGTGCGCGCCCTGAACCACGTCTACCGCGCCGAGCGCGCCCTGCACGCCGTGGACTTCGAGCCCCAGGGCTTCGAGTGGATGGATTGCAGCGACGCCGAGGCCGGGGTGGTGGGCTTCGTGCGCCGCGCCGCCCCGGGCGAAGGCGCGGCGCAGGTGCTGTGCGTGTTCAACTGCACGCCCGTGGCGCGCGAGGGCTATCGCCTGGGCGTGCCCGCCCCGGGCTTCTGGCGCGAGGTGCTCAACTCCGACGCCGGGGAATACGGCGGCACGGGCCGGGGCAACCTCGGCGGGCTGGTGGCCGAGCCCGTGACGGCCCATGGCCGCGCGCACAGCCTGGCCATCCACCTGCCGCCCCTGGGCGCGCTGTATTTCCGGCACGAGGGCTAGGCCGTGGCGCCCGCACCCCGCCCCCGCGCCTCGGGCGTGCTGCTGCACGTCACCAGCCTGCCCTCGGCCTACGGCATCGGCGATATGGGCTCGGCGGCCCGCGAGTTCGTGGACTTCCTGCACGCCAGCGGGCAGCGCTGGTGGCAGATCCTGCCGCTGAACCCCACCGAGGCGGTCATGGGCAGCTCGCCCTACAGCAGCCCGTCGCTGTTCGCAGGCAACCCGCTGCTCATCAGCCCCGAGGCCCTGGCCGCCGAGGGCTGGCTGCGCCTGGCCGACCTGGGCGGCCCCGCGCCAGACGGCGGCGACCGCGTGGACTTCGAGGCCGTGCAGGCCCACCGCGAGGCCCTGCTGGCCCTGGCTTTCGAGCGGGCCCGGCCCCGCCTGGGCGCCCACCAGGGCTTCGCCCGCTTCGTGGCCACCCACGGCCCCGCCTGGCTGGACGACTACGCCTGCTTCACCGTGCTCAAGGCGCGCCAGGGCGGCGCGCCCTGGACCGCCTGGCCCGAAGCCCTGCGGCGGCGCGAGCCTGGCGCCCTGGCCGCCCTGCGCCGCGACGAGGCCCCGGCCCTGGACGCCGTGCGCTTCACCCAGTACCTGTTCTTCAGCCAATGGGCCGCCCTGCGGCGCCACTGCGCCGCGCGCGGGGTGGGCATCATCGGCGACCTGCCCTTCTACCCCTGCCTGGACAGCGCCGATGTCTGGGCCCACCCGCACTGCTTCCAGCTCGACCCGGAGTTGCGGCCCACGGTGGTCGCCGGGGTGCCGCCGGACTACTTCAGCGCCACCGGGCAGCTGTGGGGCAACCCGGTCTACGACTGGGAGGCCCAGGCCAAGGACGGCTACTCCTGGTGGCTCTCGCGCCTGGGCCACAACCTGGCCTGGGCCGACCTGGTGCGCCTGGACCACTTCCGGGCCCTGGCCGCCTACTGGGTGGTGCCGCCCCACGAGGCCACGGCCCAGGGCGGCTGGTGGGTGCCGGGGCCGGGGGCGGAGTTCCTGCGCGCGGCCCGGGCCCGCTTCCCGGAGCTGCCCCTGCTGGCCGAGGACCTGGGGCTCATCACCGACGACGTGATCGCCCTGCGCGAGGACTTCGGCCTGCCCGGGATGCGCGTGCTCCAGTTCGGCCTGGGGCCCGACGCCGGGGAAAGTACCAACGCCCTGCACAACCACTGCCGCGCCAGCGTGGCCTACACCGGCACCCACGACAACAACACCAGCCTGGGCTGGTTCCTGGACGAGCTGGGCGACGCCGGGCGTGCGGCCCTGGCCGACTACCTCGGCCACATGCCCGCCCGCGACGACGCGGCCTGGGCCATGGTCCGCCTGGCGCTCATGTCCCCCGCGCGCCTGGCCGTGCTGCCCGCGCAGGACCTGCTCGGCCTGGATTCGCGCGCGCGCATGAACACGCCTGCGGTGCCTTCGGGAAACTGGGCCTGGCGCCTGGGGCCCCGCGACCTGACCCCGGCCCTGGCCCAAAGGCTGCGGCATCTTTGCCGACTTTATGGCCGGGCCTGAGGAAACCGGGCCCCGCTGGCGGGGGGTGTTGACACGGCGGCCCGGCCAGGGCATTGTATCCGGATACTTCATCAGTGTGTTCAAACACTTACGTTTGAAACACAAGCAAGCGGAAATCGACAAGGAAGACAAGGATGTATAGCAGCAAGCATGTTCACGCGGCCCTGGCCGCGGTCCTGGCCGTGGCGGCCCTGGCGGTGGTCGCCCTGGCCCCTGCCGACGCGGCGGCCCAGACGGTGCTGACCATGAAGCAGACCGTGGAGCGCGCCCTGGCCGACAATCCCGGGATGCGCGCCGCCCGGCACGACCTGCTGGGCGCCGAGGAGGGCCGCAAGTCCGCCCGGGGCGCGTTCCTGCCCTCGGCCACGGCGACCTACGGCTACACCGTCAAGGACCACACCAAGCCCACCAGGGACACGGACACCACCGACGCCAAGTATTTCACCACGACCCTGAACCTGCACCAGGACCTGTTCACCGGGTTCGCCACGCTTTCGACCTACCAGCGCGCCGAGCTGGCCCGCCAGAGCACCGAGCTGGCCCTGGCCCAGAGTGAGCTGACCGTCATCGGCACCGTGCAGCAGAACTTCCTGGCCCTGCTCAAGGCCCGTGAGGATGTGCGCAGCGCCGAGGACTCCGTGGCGCGCCTGACAGAGCAGCTCAAGGTCACCACCGCCTTCTACGAGGTCGGCCTCAAGCCCCGGCTGGACGTGCTCCAGGCCGAGGTGGACCTGGCCACGGCCCAGGAATCGCTGCTCCAGGCCCAGAACAACGTGGCCACCCAGGTCGCGCGGCTGAACACCCTGCTGGACATGGACCTGCACGCCGAGGTGGACTACCAGGGCGCCCTGGAATACGCGCCCTGCTCCCTGACCCTGGACGAGGCCGTGGAGTCGGCCCTGGTCGCGCGGCCCGACCTGCAGATCGCCCGCAAGAGCGTGGAGATCGCCGCCAAGGACAAGAAGATCGTGGACAGCGCCTTCTACCCCAAGCTCGGGGCCGACGTGGACTGGTCGTCCATGGGCACCGACCCCATGGCCGCCGGGTCCGACCGCACGCGCACCGAGTACAGCGCCTGGTCGGCCTCCGTGGCCGCCTCGTGGACCTTCTTCGAATGGGGCAAGACCTATTACGCCAGCAGGCAGGCCGACCAGCAGATCAAGAGCCTGCTGGAGACCGAAATGAGCACCCGCCAGGAGGCCCTGTACGAGGTCAAGGCCAACCATCTGGCCGTGGGAAAGGCCACGGAGAGCATCAAGGTCAACCGCAAGGCCCTGGAGGCCGCCAGCGAAAGCTACCGCATGGCCGTGGCGCGCTATCAGGCCCAGGTCGGCACCAACACCGACGTGCTCGACGCCCAGGAGCGCCTGACCAAGGCCGAAGCCGGGCTGACCGCCGCCCTGGCCGACTACCAGATCGCCCTGTCCAAGCTCTATGTGTCCATCGGCCGCAAGAACGAGGCGTTGCTGATCAATTAGGCAGCGCGCCCGGAAGGCGCCGATTCCTGCGTTGCTTCGGGCGGGTCGGCCTCGCGTGTCTCTCTTGATGCACGTCGAGTCCGGCCCGCCCTTGCGCCTTGGGCGCGAGACCTTCCGGACGCGCTGCCGCCGCGTCTGATTCTGAACCCACGGCGCTACCCCCTGCGGCTCCAACCCCAAAAAACCCGGGCCGGATTCCCCTTAGGGAATCCGGCCCGTTTTTTCGCCCCTGCCCCCGCCCCGGCAGGCTGCGGCGCTTCGCCGCAGCCTGCCGGGGCGGCGTGCGGGGTCCAGGGGCCCCCGGCCCCTGGCAGGGGGTGCAGGGGGGCAGCGCCCCCCTGCCGGGGTCCGGGGCAGCGCCCCGGCGCGGCGCCCCGCCAGCACGCCCCTTCGGGCTCTACAGGCGTTTGATCTCGGCGTACCAGCCGCTGGCCTGTTCCAGGAGCTTGTTGACGCGGGCGACCAGGGCGTGGGGGTCGGCGAGGTAGCCGTCCAGGAGCAGGGCGGATTCGTAGAGCTGTTCCACGCTGGTGCGGAAGAAGGCGTCGGCGCCGTCATTCTTGTGGATGCGCAGCAGGTTGCGGACCAGGGGATGGTCGCGGTTGAGTTCCATGACCTTGAGGGGCGGGGTGGTGTCCTTGGTCATGATGCGCAGGTATTTTTCCATCTGCGAGGACATGGCGCCGTCGGGGCTGACGAGGCAGGCCGGGCTGTCCTTGAGGCGGCGCGAGGCGCGCACGTCCTTGACGCGCTCGCCCAGGGTGTCCTTGGCGGCGGCGAGCATGGCTTCGAAGGCTTCGGGGTCGGCGGGGTCGGCCTCGGGGCTGTCCTTGGGGGCGTCGGCGTCCTGGGCGGGGAAGCGCTCCAGGTCGGCGGGGTCGGCCTTTTCGGCGGGGGTCAGGGTCATGCCGTCGAAGGTGCCCAGGGAGTCGAGGATGAACTCGTCGGCGGGCTCGAAGCAGTAGAGCACCTCGATGCCGCGCTGGGTGAAGATTTCCAGGTGCGGGTTGAGGCGCACGGCCTCGCGGCTGGGGCCGGAGATGTAGTAGATGGCGGTCTGGCCGTCCTTGGCGCGGGCCTTGTAGTCGGCCAGGGAGGTCAGTCCGGAAGCGTCGTCGTGGGTGGAGGCGTTGAAGCGCAGCAGGGCGGCGAACTGGTCGCGGTGGGCGTAGTCGGAGTAGCCGAGCTTGAGGACCTTGCCGTGGTGGCGCCAGAAGGTGGCGTAGCGTTCCTGGTCTTCGGCGAGCTTGGCGAGCATGGCCAGGGCCTGCTTGGTCAGGGTCTGGCGGATCTTGCCCACCAGCAGGTTTTCCTGGAGGGTTTCGCGCGAGAGGTTGAGCGGCAGGTCTTCGGTGTCCACCAGGCCGCGCAGGAAGCCGAGGTACTGGGGGATGAGCTCCTTGTGGCGGCGGTCGATGAGCACGCGGCGGACGTAGAGGTCCAGGCCGTAGTTGTCGGGGTCCTCGAAGAAGGAGCCCGAGGGTGCGTCGGGGATGAAGAGCAGCCCGGTGAACTGCACGGGGGCGTCCACGGCGACGTGCAGGTGTTCCAGGGGCGGTTTGGAGTCGTAGGTCAGAAAGGAGTAGAACTCGTCGTACTGCTCCTTCTTGATCTGGAACTTGGGCTCGCGCCACAGGGCGGGGGTGGTGTTGACGCGCTCGCCGGCCAGCAGGATGGGGAAGCCGATGAAGTTGGAGTGGGCGCGGATGATCTCGCGCAGGCGGTCGGGGTCGGCGAAGTCGGCGGTGTCTTCCTTGAGGCTGATTTCGATGCTCGTGCCGCGCGGGGCGTCGGCGTCGAGGTCCTCGATGGTGTAGCTGCCGGTGCCGGAGCTGGTCCAGCGCACGGGGGCCGCGGCGGGGTCGGCGCTGCGGGTGGTGATGCGCACCTCGTCGGCGACCATGAACACGGAGTAGAAGCCCACGCCGAAGCGGCCGATGATGGAGTCGGCCCCGGCCCCGCCCTGCTCGGCGGCGCGGCGCATGAACTCGGCGGACCCGGAGTGGGCGATGGTGCCGATGTTCTCCACGAGTTCCTCGCGGGTCATGCCGATGCCGGTGTCGGTGATGGTCAGGGTCCGGGCGTCCTTGTCGGGGCTGAGGCGGATTTCCAGGGGCGCGTCCGGGTCGGCCAGGGCGGCGCCGCTGGATTGCAGGAAGCGCAGCTTGTCCAGGGCGTCGGAGGCGTTGGACACCAGTTCGCGCAGGAAGATTTCGCGGTTGGTGTAGATGGAGTGGGTGATGATTTCCAGCAGTTGCGAGATTTCCGCCTTGAACTGGCGGGTGCTCTTTTTCGCGGTCATGGATGGTCCTCCCGATTGATATTGCTGGACAGATAGGTTCTCGGTCCGTCCAGTCAAGGGGGTCGGCGGGGGCGGGCCCTTGCCCTCGGGCAGGGGGTCGGATAGTGTGCGGGCCGGGTGGACCATGCTGGAATTTCTTCGCATACAGAACCTTGCGCTCATCGAAGACCTGGAGCTGGAGTTCGCTGCCGGGCTGAACGTGCTTACGGGCGAGACGGGCGCGGGCAAGAGCTTCGTCATGCGGGCGCTGGGCTTTCTGCTGGGCGACCGGCTGGAGGCGGACATGGTCCGCCCCGGCAGGGACCGCGCGGTGGTCGAGGCCCTGTTCCACGAGGCGGGCCCGGACGGCGGCGAGCTGGTCATCCGCCGCGAGCTGGCCGGGGGCACGGGGCGCAGCCGCCTGTTCGTCAACGACGCCCTGAGCTCGCAGGAGGCCGTGCGCGACCTGCGCGCGCGCCTGGTGTGGCACACCAGCCAGCACGGGCAGCAGCGGCTGCTCTCCCCGGCGTACCAGGGCCGGATGCTCGACGCGTTTTTGCCCGACCGGGGGCTTGTGGAGCGGCGCGACGCGCTGCTGGCGGAGCTGCGCGAGGTGGCGGCGCGGCGCGGGGAGCTGGCGGCGCGGGTCCAGTCGTTGCAGGAGCGGCGCGAGTTCCTGGAGTACCAGGGCCGGGAGATTGAGAAGGTGGACCCCCAGCCCGGCGAGGAAGCGGAGCTGCTGGAACGCAGGCGGGCCGTCAAGGACGAGGAGCGCCTGCGCCAGAGCGTGGACGGGGCCCTGGACGCCCTGCACGGCGGGGAAGGCAGCCTGCTGGAGCGCGTGGCGGCCCTGGCGCGCGAGGTGGAGGCCCTGGCGGGCATCGACCCCGGCTACGCCGAGGAGGCCGAGGCCCTGGAGGGCATGCGCCAGCGGCTGCTGGAGCTGGACGCCCGGCTGCGACGCGAGGAGCGCGAGGCGGGCGGTGGCTTCGACGCCGAGGCCGTGGAGGCGCGGCTGTTCGAGCTGTCGCGCCTGCGGCGCAAGCTGGGCCGCAGCCTGGAGGAGATCATCGACTTCCGGGCCGAGATTGCCGAGAATTTGTCCTTCCTGGATTCCTGCGCCCTGGACATGAAGCGCCTGGACCGGCGCGAGGCCGAACTGGCCCGGGCCCTGGGCGAGGCGCTCGCGGCCCTGGGCGCGGCGCGGCGCGAGGCCGGGCAGGGGCTGGCCACGGCCCTGGCGGCGGAGCTGCGCGGGCTGGGCTTTGCCCAGGAGGTGGGCGTGGCCTTCGAGTTCACGCCCGTGGAGATCCACCCCGGGCTGGCCGAGGACCGGGCGCGCATGCTCTGGACGCCCAACCCCGGGCAGGCGCCGCAGCCCCTGGACCGCATCGCCTCGGGCGGCGAGCTGTCGCGCTTTCTGCTGGCCCTGGTGGGTCTGTTGACCCGCGAGGCCATGCCCACGCTGCTCTTCGACGAGGTGGACGCGGGCATCGGCGGGCTGACGCTGACCAGCGTGGGCGCGCGCATCGCGGCCCTGGCCCAGCGCCAGCAGGTCATCCTCATCACCCACTGGCCGCAGCTGGCGGCCCTGGCCGGGCGGCATTTCATGGTCCGCAAGGAGGTGGCCGACGGGGCCACGTCGGTGCGCTGCGTGCCCCTTGCGGGCCAGGACGTGTTCGACGAGCTGGCGCGCATGGCGGGCGGCGGGGCCCAGGGCCAGGCCCTGGCCCGCGAGCTGCTGGCGGGCTGAGCCCGCCCCCTGGCCGACGGGCGCCCTGCCCCGTGTCGCCGCCCGGACGCCCTTGCGCCCGGGCGGCTTTCTTTACGATTGGATGAACTTTCTTTCTTCAAAAAGTCCGGTATATTGTCTTTGCACGTGAGAAATGTCACGCATTTGTCACAGGCCGACAATACTCTTGTCACCACCGGGGGGTGTAACGACGCAGGCCACAGAGCAGGCGCCAGCCATGGAGTCCACGCAATGACCAGGGAAACCGTTCTGATCGTCGAGGACGAGGAGGACATCCTGAACCTCCTGCAGTTCAATTTCGAGTCCGCCGGGTTCGACGTGCATGCCACGGGTGACGGGCGCGAGGGCCTGGCCATGGCCAGGCGCCTGAAGCCGGACATCGTGCTGCTGGACCTGATGCTTCCGGGGATGGACGGCTTCGACATCTGCAAATCCCTCAAGCGCGACCAGGAGACGGCCCAGATTCCGGTGGTCATGCTCACGGCGCGCGGCGAGGAGGTGGATCGCATCGTCGGCCTGGAGCTTGGCGCCGACGACTACGTGGTCAAGCCCTTCAGCTTCCGCGAGCTGCTGTTGCGGGTGCGCGCCGTGCTGCGGCGCAGCACGGGCCAGCCCACCGAGCGCGCCACCATGGAGCGCGACGGCCTGTCCATCGACCTGGAAGCGCACAAGGTGTTCATCGAGGGCAAGGAGGTCGGGCTGACGGCCACGGAGTTCAAGCTGCTCTCCGAGCTGATCCGCACCAGCCCCCGGGTGCGCACCCGCGACCAGCTCTTGACCTCGGTCTGGGGCTACGAGTTCGAGGGCTACGCCCGCACGGTGGACACCCATGTGCGCCGCCTGCGCCAGAAGCTGGGCGACCACGCCGCGCTCATCGAAACCGTGCGCGGGGTGGGCTACCGCTTCAAGGAATAGGGTCCCATGCACAGCTCCATGCCCTTCAGGACGCGCCTGCTCCTGTCTTTCGTCATCGTCATCATGCTGGCGCTGATGCTGCCCGCGTACTACGCGCGCCAGCTCTTCCGCGGCGAGATCCTCGACGACGCCCAGGCCGGGGCCATCCGCGAACTGCGTCTGGCGGCGCTGCTCATCGAGCAGCGCGGGGGCTTTGACGGCGAGCAGGACCTGCACGACTGGCTGGCGGACCTGGGCGCGCGCCTGGACGCGCGGGTGACCTACATCACCGAGGGCGGGCGCGTCATTGCCGATTCGCATCTGGTCTACCCCCACGTGGCCGACCTGGACAACCACGGCCTGCGCCCCGAGATCCTCGACGCCGAGCGCGACGAATACGGCCTGAGCCAGCGCTTCAGCGCCACCCTGGACAAGGACATGCTCTACGCGGCCAAGCGAGTGCAGGCCATCGCCGGGCTGCCTGCGGGCTTTTTGCGTCTGGCCGTGCCCTACGCGGGCATCCGCTCGCGCCTGGAGCGCCTGCAACAGAATTTCTTCGTGGTCTTCGGGCTGGCCCTGGGCATGGCCTTCGTGCTCTCGGTGATCCTGACCCGGACCATGGGCCGCTCCATCAAGGAAATGATCGACGTGGCCGAGGCCATCGGCAAGGGCGACTACAAGAAGCGCATCCGCTTCTTCCCCGGCAGCGAGTTCGAGCCCCTGGCCCGGGCCATCAACACCATGGCCGGGAACATCAATTCCCAGGTCTCGACCATCACCGAACAGGCCCTGGAACTGGAAGCCATCCTGGACGGCATGCGCGAGGGGCTGATGGTGCTGGACGGCAGCGGGCGCATCCTCAAGGTCAACCGGGCCTTGGTGCGCATCTTCCCCGACGCCACGCTGTTCGTGGAGCGCAGGCCGCTGGAGATCGTGCTCTCGCCCGAGCTGCAGGCCGCGTGCGACCGGGCCGTGGCCGGGGGCGTGGACGCCCAGGGCCCGCAGACCATCCAGATCGAGCCCGAGAAGGACCGCATCTACGACGTGACCATCATGCCCCTGAACCCCGGGGAGCGCGGGCTGGGGGCGATCATCGTCTTCCACGACATCTCCGAGCTCAAGCGCCTGGAGCGCGTGCGCCGCGACTTCGTGGCCAACGTCTCCCACGAGCTGCGCACCCCGCTGACGACCATCAAGGGCTACTCCGAGACCCTGTTGACCAACCGCAAGGCCGACGGCAAGACGGCCCAGAAGTTCCTGGAGATCATCCTCAAGAACGCCGACCACATGGCCAAGATGGTCGAGGACCTGCTGCACCTGTCGCGCCTGGAAAGCGGCAAACAGCAGTTCAGCCCCGAGCGGGTCAGCGCCGCCGACGCCCTGGCCGAGGCCCTGCGCACCTGCGAGCCCCTGGCCCAGGCCAAGAACATCCGCCTGGCCAGCAGCCTGCCCGAGGCCGGGGCCTTCGTGCGCGCGGACTTCGACCGGCTGGTGCAGGTGTTCCGCAACCTGGTGGAGAACGCCATCAAGTACGGCCCGGAGGACTCGGTGGTCAGCGTGGATTTTGCGCAGGCCGAGGGCGAGACGGTGTTCGGGGTCAGCGATTTCGGGCCCGGCATCCCCAAGGAGGAGGCCTCGCGCATCTTCGAGCGCTTCTACCGCGTGGAGAAGCACCGCACCAAGCATGCCGGGGGCTCCAGCGGGCTTGGGCTGGCCATCTGCAAGCATATCGTCGAACGCCTGGGCGGGCGGATCTGGGTGGCCCCCCGCCAGGACGCCGACACCGGCTCGGTGTTCCATTTCACCATGCCCGCCGACACCTCCGGCGAGGGCGACCCCGCGTAGCGTATCCATGACCGGGGCCGCGGCCCCGTACCCAAGGCAGGAAAGAGCACATGGCAGAACACGTCAAGATGACCGCCGAGAACCTCGATTTCTTCTACGGCGAATTCAAGGCCCTCAAGGGCATCGACCTCACCTTCGGGCAGAACCGGGTCACGGCGCTCATCGGCCCCTCGGGCTGCGGCAAGAGCACGTTCTTGCGCTGCCTGAACCGCATGAACGACCTGATTGCCGGCACGCGGGTCGAAGGCCGCGTGGCCCTGGACGGCAAGGACATCTACGACCCCAAGCTCGACGTGGTGGACCTGCGCCGCCAGGTGGGCATGGTCTTCCAGAAGCCCAACCCCTTCCCCAAGACCATCTTCGAGAACGTGGCCTACGGGCTGCGGGTCAACGGTTGGAAGAACAAGGGCGACATCGCCGAGCGCGTGGAGGAGAGCCTGCACCAGGCCGCCCTGTGGGAGGAGGTCAAGGACCGGCTGCACGAGTCGGCCCTGGGGCTGTCCGGCGGGCAGCAGCAGCGGCTGTGCATCGCCCGGGCCCTGGCCGTGCGCCCCGAGGTGCTGCTCATGGACGAGCCCGCCAGCGCCCTGGACCCCATCGCCACCCAGAAGATCGAGGAACTGATCCACGATCTCAAGGTGAACCTGACCATCATCATCGTGACGCACAACATGCAGCAGGCGGCCCGCGTGTCCGACGTGACGGCCTTCTTCTACATGGGCACCCTGGTGGAGGTCGATGCCACGGAGACCCTGTTCACCCGCCCCAAGAACAAGCAGACCGAAGACTACATCACCGGCCGCTTCGGCTAGGCCCCAAGGAGCCCGTATGCCCAGGAAGGAAACCCATTTCCATCAGCAGATAGACGAACTCAAGATCATGATCCTGCAGATGGCGGCCTATGTGGAGCGCGCCGTGGACAGCGCGACCCGCGCGCTGCTGGACCGCAACGCCGAGCTGGCCGAGCGCGTCATCGAGGGCGACGCGAAGATCAACCAGATGGAGAACGACATCGACGAGTTCTCGCTGGAGCTTCTGGTGCGCGAGCAGCCCATGGCCCGCGACCTGCGCTTCATCACCGGCTGCCGCCGGGCGGTGATCGACCTGGAGCGCGCGGGGGACGAGGCCGTGAACATCGCCGAGAAGACCATCTACCTCTCCAAGCTCTCGGAGACGCCCCACAGCCCGATGCTCGAAGAGCTGGTGGCCACGGCCAAGGACATGCTGCGCCTGTCCATCGAGGCCCTGCAGGAGGAGAACGTGGAGAAGGCCTCGGACGTGTGCCGCATGGACTACAAGGCCGACGACCTCAACGTGCGCATCCTCAAGAAAACCATGGATGACATGGTTACCGAGGTCACGGGCGTGCGCCGCGCCGTGAACACCATCCTGGCCGCCCGCAGCCTGGAGCGCATCGGCGACCTGTCCACCAACCTGGCCGAGACGACGATCTTCGTGGTCAAGGGCGTGAGCGTGAAGCACAACTGCCAGCGGTTCTAGCCGCCGGAGGGCTACAGGAAAGGCGACCGCCCGATTCCGGGCGGTCGCCTCTGTTTTGGTCTGATGCGTTGTTATGGCTTGCGACTTGACCCCGTTTTCCCTTCTGCTACGCT
>NZ_KI912583.1:0-21982 GCF_000519125.1 Desulfocurvus vexinensis DSM 17965 | reverse complement strand
CAGCTGGATTTTCTTGGTGGCCGGCTGGTTCATTCCAGGCGCTGGAGCCCTAAAACAGGGTCAGTTGCTCCGGTTTTCCCCGCCTGCTCCTCTCCCGGGAGGAGAAGCTGACGATGTTGCCGTACTGCTTGTCGGTGAACATCAGGATATCCACCTGCCCGCCTGTGGGCAGCAGGGTCTTGATGCGTTTGGTCAGGGCCTGGACCTTCTCCTTGCCGGGACAGAACCGCAGGTAGACGGAGAATTGCGCCCGCTCGAAGCCGAGGTTGAGCAGAGCGCGGCGGAAGGCGTTGGCTTCCTTCCTTTCCTGTGCGGTGAGCACCGGCAGATCGAACATGACCAGCATCCACATGATTCTGTAGCCGCTCAGCACCGTCATGGCGCGTCGGGCCCTGTCAGGCCGCGCGGCAGGGCGAGGGTTTTGCGCTGGCCCATGAGCACATCGGCCAGAGACGCCGCGCATTCCTTGAGGCTTTCGCCGACGGTGCTGATGCCCTTGCCGACCCGGACATCGGCGATGGTGATTTGGGCGAGGGCCCGTTTGGACTCGGGGTTCAGTTCCTCCGGCTGTTTCCGGCCCAATTCGAGCACAAGGAGGTCGGCCAGAGGGCGGTAAGGCTCCATGAGGTCGTCCACCAGGGCCAGGGGGTTGCGCAAGGCGGAGTGGTGCAGGCTGAAGGACGGATGCAGACCCGCCAGCATGACCGCGCGGGCCGTTGCCCCGCGCACAACGCCGTAGGCGTAGTTCAGGAGCGCGTTGGTCCCGGGGGTGTCCCTGTCTCGCCGGAAGGACGGGCCGAAGCAAAGGCGCCAATATACCTTGGCCGCTGCGGCTTCGCGGTTGGTGCTGTCGCCGGAGGCCACCGAACGGGAGAGGGCCTCCAGGTGCCCATGGGCTGCCCCTACGCGCCGGGCTGCCGCAGCCTGCATGCGGATTTTGCATGCGACGAGCTGCTGCCAGAGGCGCTTTTTGAGCGGGGCGGTGGCGTTGGCCTGGGCCTGCATCCGCCGCCCCTGCTCGCCGTGGGCCTGCAGGGGCCAGAAAACGGCTGCGGGGCGTAGCCCCTGGTCGCAAACCACCAGAGGCACGCCCCGCTCCGCCAGCGCGACGAGAAGGCCGTTGCTGTACGTCAGCCCGTGCCCGCAGGCCAGGACGAGCCCCAGGTCGTCCAGCGGGATGCGTCCGAGCAACTCCTTTTTGCAGTAGACGGCAAGAAAGCCGAGCTCCTTGCACAGATGGCGCGAATCACCGCTGACCTCCACCGTTCTCGGGATCATGGCTGGGCAACTCCTTGTAGATCACCTTGCCCGCCGGAGTGATGAAGATCGGACGGGCCTTGGCCTTTCTCAGCGCGTCCGGGCTTCCCTTGTAGATGAATCGGAACGCGTCGTCCTTGTCCCTGTTTCTTGCATCCGTGTTGGCCTCGAAGTGTTCGGCGAAGGCGAGTTGCTTCTCGGAGAGCTTCACAACATAGACAATTTTCCGAATGCCTTCGTGCTCAAGCTCCAGCATGTCCCGGTTGGAGAGCCTGGCGACGAGGTCTCCGCTGGGCTGTTCCGCAGTGTCCTGGCTCTGGCAGGCTTGGAAAGTGGAGACGATTCTTCCCGTCCACTGGCCATCCTGTCCGGCGAAGATTTCATAGTAGGCGTTGCTGTCGCCCTTGAACCATTTGTACGGATGCCCGGCTTTGTCGTTGATGGGGATGAGCGTCAAGGGCTCCAGGATGCGGACTCTTCGGATGCCTTTCTTGCGCGCGTAGTCTTGCAGGCGCTGTTTGAACGTCTTGTCGTCGCAATCGACTAGCGAGTTTAGATGTTCGATAGCCTCTTTTTCCTTCATGCCCCTGATGTGCAGAATGGCCTCGACGCACTCCTGCGGCGACAGGTTGCCCGCAAGAGCAAGAAACCGGGATGCGATGCCGATGCCCTTGATCTTCCGGATGTCGGCGATGGTGGTGAGAGACGAGACCGGCACTTTGTGCTGCGCGATTTGTATGCCCGAATTTTCCTTGTAGAGCCCATAGGCGGTGGCGTTATGCAGGCGCCCGCCGGGGCGGTTGTCCGACTTGTGGGAGACGATGATGCCCCGGCAGGCCTGGATGGTTTCGTCGCGGAACCCTGGCCAGGGCTCGGGAAGAGTGGAGAGAAAGCGCTCCACCCCGGCAAGACGCTCCCGGGCGTGGGTCTGGCCGACGAGTTGCAGTATGCGTCTGTCCGCCACACCGATGAGCACGGCGTCGAAGGCGTGGTGCCGGTGGTCGTCGCGGTTTTTCTTCGGCAGGCCCCAGTGCCTGCCGAGCAGGTTGGTGAGCCGCCCCGGGGTGACCCACACCTGCCGGTGGTCACAGATGGCGGTCATGTACTCCCTGGCGACGGTGGCGATGTACTGCGTGTCCTTCAGTTGGCGTTCCAGGAAGCCTCCCTCGGCATCGAAGCGCTCCATGGCGCCCTCGGCGAAGCGCCAGGTCTTGTTGTCCGGCAGGAAGGCCGCTCTGCCCAGGATACCTTGCCAGTCGTACCCGGGAGGGGAGGCGGCAAAGGCTTGGGCCGGGCTGCGCTCGGCCTTGTAGCGGTTCGCCGCGCGCAGACTGAGGGTTTTGTTTGCCGGGCTGTCGTCGAGGGATGCGGAAAAAGGCAGGATGTGTTCGATTTCCACTTCCGAGGAGAAAAGCCGCTCCATGGAGATGGGCTCGCCGGTGTAGACGCAGCGGCGTGACGCTGCGTCGGGGTGGAGCTCCTCCCAAAGGCGCATGCGGAGCAGGGCGTCCCCCGTGACGGCGATGCCCATTTCGCGGAGCCGGGCCTTGCGCCCTTCGTTGGCCTTTTGGTGCTCGGCCTGGGTGCGCTCCCGTTCCCTGCGGCCTTCTTCGCCTTCCTTGAGCTCCCGGGCGACCTCGACGACAACTTGCGTGGGATGCCCGAGGGTCTTGATGAGCTCGTTGACCACCCGGCGAATCTGGTTGAGGGCGATATGCACGGTGGGGTTGGCGATTCGCCCGAGGCGCTGCTCCTGCCTGTCGGTGTGTTTTCCCGTGCCTTTTGCGATGTGGCGGCGGAGGATTTCGCCGTAGTAGGGCAGCCGTTCCCATATGACGCCATCGCGGAAGTCGGAATGACTCCCGAGTTTCGCTCTTGCGACGGCCTCGGAGTAGGGGATCACGTCCTTTTCCAGTTCCGCCGTTATGGCGCACAGGGCCGTCATCCCGAGTTGGGCGAAGCCCTTGAGGAAGGACAGCGCGCCCACCTGCGTGGCTTGCGCATCGGTCAGCGCCCACCGCGTTGTCAGGATGTCGTGCAGGACGGATTCGTCTTCCTCCGTGAGCAGCAGGGAGACGATTTCATCCTGTTCCTGAAGCGGGAGTGTCCACCAGCTTTTCCCGAAGCATTCCTTCTTTGCAAGGGAGAAGCCGGTGTCATCGCCGGATAGGGCTGTGCGCTTTGCCGATTCGAGGGTGATTTTGTCCTCTGCACTGAGGCCGAGAGTTTTCCTGATCTGCTCGAAGGTGCGCTTCTTGGCACCGAGGAGCGTTTGCAGCACAGCGTCACGCTCCTTCAAGGTGAGGGGCCTTTTCTCAAGGGTCGGAGAGACAATCCGTATATTGTTTGTCTCTTGAAGCATCCTGAAACGCTGGGCCGTTGGCAGAGCCCGGGGGGCACGGTCTTCACCCGGGTTGAATGTGCATCGCCCTGGCTGCACGGGGCGCAGTGGCCTTTGATAAAAGATGGCATCTTCGAGCGTTTGCCGCAGGTCGTCGGTCAGCGAGGGGTAGTGGCAGCGCTGTTTTTCCCAAAGGGCCTGGAATTCTTCCTGGAGAAGGGTCCGCTCGGGATAGAAGGGGTATTGCGTTTTGGGGCTGTCATCTTCCCGACGGATGCGCACCGGCTGACCTTTTTGGGCGAGGGCGAAGAGGTATTCCCCGTAGGTTCTGGCGTTGGCTTCCTGGAGTTGCGCCTTGAGCCTGGCGATGCCCTCTTTGATGGGGCCAGCGTCTTCGCCCGAGTCCGTCCGGCGGTTGCTCTTGAACCCGCGCCGCTGGTTGAGGTGGAAAAGGACGCGCCCGAATTCGTGAAGCTCAAGCGGCTCATCAAGGCCGCGCGCCCTGAGTGCATAAGGGTTCTGTAACTCCAGAGCCTTGCAGGCGGATTGCTCTGAGGGCATGAGTCCATTCTCTTTCAGAAGTTGCAGCAATTCCGTGCGGCGCTTGAGGTACCGGTCTCTGCGCCTGCGGGCACTGCGCGCGATGCGTCTGTCTTCTGCCAGGGAGGCCTTGGTTTTCGCGTCGCGTCCATCGGGGAATATCCTTGAGCCGATAGCCTCAATGCCTTCCGGTTTCAGGGTATCGTCCAGGCGCAAGACACACCAGCCGATGGAATTCGTGCCGACGTCCAGGGAAAGGCGATAGCGCATGGTCACCTCGCAGATATTAGATAATGCTTGCAAGGTGGCTCAAGCCATGCGATAAGTAAAGCACCTTTGTAGCAGAAGGGAAAACGGGGTCTTCGGCAAGTCGTTAACAAGCTGAAGAGCACCAATAAGGCGGGCCGAGGCCCGCCTTCTCTTTGCAGAAGTGCGAGGGCCCGGGTGGGGCCCTCGCACTTTTTGGCGTGGTGCGCCCTAGCGGGCGATCATCGAGCGCAGGATGTCGGCGCAGTTCTCGGTGTTGTGGGCCATGCCGTGCAGTTTTTCCACGAAGTGGATGAGCTGGTAGATGTCCTTGAAGTCCATCTCGGCGTTGTAGATGCGGCTGACCAGGCGGTTCTTCATCTTGAAGATGGCGCTGCGCTTGCGGCGGATGGCCCAGAATTGGTCCTTGGTGCCGCGCCGGTCCAGGTGCTTGGTGTAGATGAGCCCCAGGGTGGCCGACAGCGCCGGGCCGAGCATGTCGGTGATGGTCTTGACCTCTTCGATCAGCTCGATGATGGCCAGCTGGAAGTCGGCGGGGATGTCCACCCGGCGCATGGCCAGCCACTGCATGGCCTCCTGGGCCTCGTCCAGCACGTTGTCCTGGGCCTTGGTGTAGTTGAGGAACAGGGCCTTGTCCACGGGCATGAACAGGCCGCGCGGCAGGTGGTTGCGGATGCGCCGCTTGATGAGGTCGGCCTGGTTCTCGATCTCGTCGATCTGCTCCGCGAGCTCCATGAATTCGCGGCAGGCCCCGCCCGCCACATAGCACTCCATGGACTCCTTGATCAGGGCCACGCAGCCGTTGATCTTCTCGTAGTGCTCCAGCAGCCCGTCCAGGGGCGACTTGTCGGCCAGCATTCCAAAGAAGGGGACGCGCATATGTTCCTCCTGGCGGTCCGGCGGCGTTCCTACAGGAACGTCCAGCGCAGGACCTGAAAGATGACGATGGACGTGAGTGCCGCGATGGGCACCGTGAGCAGCCAATAGACCACTATCTTGCCCAGGACCCCGAAGTCCACAGCCCGGAAACCCCGCGCCAGGCCGACCCCGGTGACCGCGCCCACGGCGGCGTGGGTCGTGGAGACCGGCAGGCCCAGCTTGGAGGCCACCAGCACCGTGGTGGCCGCCGCGAAGTCCACGGCGAAACCGCGGGTGTTGGTCAGGGTGGTGATCTTCTCGCCCACTGTGGCCATGACCTTGTGCCCCAGCACGCAGATGCCCAGGGCGATGCCCAGCCCGCCCAGGCCCAGCAGCCACAGGGGCACGTCGGCCTTGGCCAGCAGCGCACCCTGCTTGGCCAGCACATAGATGGCCGCGATGGGCCCCACGGCGTTGGCCACGTCGTTGGCGCCCTGCGACAGGGCCACGTAGCACGAGGTGAAAATCTGCATCTTGCGGAAGATGGCCTCCACGCCCTCGGCGCTCTCCTCCACCCGCTTGGCCAGCCGCCAGGCCATGCGTGCAGACAGGTACCACACCACCAGCGCCAGCACCGCCACCAGGGCCAGGGACTGGTACCACGCCAGGGCCAGCTGCTCGCCCACCGGGGTCTTGTACAGGAAGGAGAAGCCCACCAGGACCATGGTCAGGGCCATCCAGCGCGGGCCCCAGGTGCGGGCGCTTTCGATGAAATGGGTGGCCATGAATATCTTGCGCCGGATCTGCGTGAAGATGAGAAAGCCGACCAGGGCGGCGAAGAACGGCGAGACGAACCACGAGGCCACCACCCCGCCCAGCTTGCTCCACTGGACCACCGAGGGGCCCCCGGCCACGATGCCGAAACCCAGGATGGCCCCGACGATGGAGTGCGTGCTGGACACGGGCAGGCCGGTGAGCGTGGCGATGAGCACCCACAGGGCGGCGGCCAGCAGCGCCGAGAACATGCCGATGAGGATGAGCTGCGGGTCGGAGATGCCTGCGGGGTTGATGATGCCCTTGCTCACCGTGGCCGTGACGTGGGAGCCCAGGAACACGGCGCCCACGAAGTTCAGGATGCCCGCGATGAACACGGCCTGCTTGACCGTGATGGCGCGCGCGCCCACGGCCGAGGCCATGGAGTTGGCCACGTCGTTGGCCCCCAGGTTGAAGGCCATGAGGAACCCTGCGGCCAGGGAGAGGAGGAAGAACAGGTCGTAGAGGTCCATGCACCTTCCTTGGGCTTCCGTATCCGGGTCTGTGGGGAGCCGCCTGCCCGGACCCCCGGGCGGCGGCGCTGCGGGGGGCTTTATTACAGTTGTGTTACGGGAGTGTGACAAACGCCGGGGCGAGTCATAGCGCACTCTCGGGGAAAAGGATAGCGCCAGGGAAAAGCCGCCCCGGGCGGCGGTTTCTGGGCGCTGCGGAAATGTGTCGGGCGGATGGCGGGGCCGGGCGGGGGCGGCGACCTAGCGCAGGGGCTCGAACTCGCCGCGCTCGCGGTTCTTGCGCACGTTGTCCCAGGTGAAGACCTTGCCGTTCATGGTGATGTAGACCCCGGGGGGCAGCAGCTGCACCGCGCTGAAGGCGCAGCCCAGGTTGAACAGCGCGTCGGAGTGGACAAAGGAGTAGGGCACCATGGCGCCCACCAGGACCACCGTGCGCCCCGTGCCCGCGGCGCCGATGATCCGGGCGGTCTCGGGCATGGTGTCCGTGCCGTGGGTGATGACGACCTTGTCCTCGGGCGCGGCCAGCACGCGCGACAGGATCAGCTCGCGGTCCTGGTCCTGCATGAACAGGCTGTCCTTGAGCATCACGGTCTCGATGGCCACGTCGGCCCGGCACTTGGCCTGGACCAGGATGTCGGCCAGGTGCGTCTTGGTGAAGACCAGCTCGCCGTTCAGCTGGTTGTATTCCTTGTCCAGCGTGCCGCCGGTGACGAGGATGCGGATCATGGCATGGCTCCGGGGCGGGCTGCGCGCGGGCGGCCCGGCGCGCCTACATGTGCAGGCTCTGGCGTTCGGGCGACAGGCGCAGCTCCAGGCGCCGGGCGTATGTGCTCATGGCGTAGCAGCACACGAAGTAGAGGAACGCCGCCGTGGTGTACATTTCGATGGGGTAGATCATCAGCCGGTTGTTCAGGACCATGGTCACGTTGGTCAGCTCCATGACGCCGAGCACGTAGGCCAGGGAGGTGTCCTTGAAGATGGCGATGAACTGGCCGACGATGGGCGGGATCATCTGCTTGAGGGCCTGGGGCAGGATGATGTGGCGCATGACCCGGTAGTAGGACAGGCCCGTGGAGAACGCCGCCTCGAACTGCCCGGGCGGGATGTTCTGCACGCCCGCGCGCACGATCTCGGCCAGGTAGGCCCCGGTGAACACGGTCAGCGCGATGGTCGCGCTCCAGAAGACGTGCAGGAAGGTGCCCGTGAGCACGGGGATGAAGAAGTAGACCCAGAAGATGACCATGATCAGCGGGTTGCCGCGGATGATTTCGATGTACAGCGTGCTGGGCACGCGCAGCAGGAGGTTGCTTGACGTGCGGCCCAGGCCCGCCAGCAGGCCCAGGGGGAAGCTGGCGGTGATGGCGATGACGGCCATGAGGATGGCCATGGCCAGCCCGCCGGTGCCGCCCATGATCTCGCTGGGGTCGTCGGTGGGCAGCCGCCAGATGAGCATGGTCCGGAAGTTGTCGGCGATGACGGCCCAGTTGAAGTTCCACAGGCCGCGGGCCGCGCTGTAGAGCACGAAGGCCAGGGCGGCCAGGAAGGCGGCCTTGGCCGCCAGCACCAGGAGGCCCCAGGTGCGGGCGGCGGCGCTGTTGAGCGCGGCGCGCGCCGGGGAGTAGGTCATGCCGCGGGCGGCGCGGCGGTGCGCGGCGGCGCGCTCCAGCAGGCGGCGCGCGGGGCGGGTCGCCAGCTCGCAGCCCGCGCACAGCGGGTCCACCACGCGGCGCAGCAGGCGCTCGCCCGGGGTGCAGGTCGTCTGCCCCACGCGCAGCTTGACGTTCACCGCGTTGAGCACGGCGGAGATGACCAGCGACAGGGTCAGGTACAGGGCCGAGGCGGCGGTGGCGGCCTCGAAGCCCCGGAAGGTCATGGACTCCACCTGCTGCGAACTCCAGGCCAGCTCGGCCACGCCCACGAACATGGCCAGGGAGGAGTTCTTCATGTTGTTCAAGAATTCGCTGCCCAGGGGCGGGATGATGGCCCGGAAAGCCACGGGCAGGATGATTTTGCGCAGCACCTGGGGGTAGGTCAGGCCGCTGGAATAGGCGGCTTCGAGCAGGCCCTTGGGGATGGACTGCAACCCGGCGCGGATGACCTCGGCCATGAACGCCCCGGTGTAGGCCGACAGGCCGATGACGGCGGTCATGAACTCGAAGCCGAAGTGCATGTCCGCCAGCCACGCGGGCAGCATCCATTCCAGCCACGTGGGCAGGAAGGTCGCAAAGGTGACCTGGAAGCCGAACACGACCTCGCGCGCGCCCTCGGGCAGGGCCATGGGGAAGGCGAAATACCAGAACAGCAGCTGTACCAGCAGCGGCGTGTTGCGGAAGAATTCGACGTAGGCCGTGGACAGCCAGAACACGGGGCGGAACTGCGACACGCGCCCCAGGCCGAAGCAGATGCCCAGCCCCAGGGCCGCCACGGCGCTGACCAGGGAGATGACCACCGTCCAGCACACGCCCATGAGCAGGAGCAGGCCGTAGTGCTCGCCATAGGTCTTGTTGACGGTGAACAGCACGCTCCAGTCGAAGGTGTAGCCGAAGTCGAAGACCCAGCCCCAGTAGTAGACGGCGCTGGCCAGCAGCGTCAGCAGCAGCCCGAGCTGGACCCAGCGTTTTTCAAGCAGCAGTCGTGTCATTCTTTTTTCGCGGCAAGTGGTCCTTGAAACATGCATGAGCCCGGGGCTGGCCCGGGCTCATGCGTTGCATTGTCACTTCACGGGATGGACCCTACGGCCACATCTCGATCTGCTCGGTCATGGGGAAGGCGTACGGCGTGTCGGGGCCGTACCACTTGTTGTAGATCTGCATGTAGGTGCCGTCGGCCCACATGTCCTGGATGGCGAAGTTCACGGCGTCGCGCAGCTTGGAATCGTCCTCGGGCAGGCCCATGCCGTAGGGCTCGTTGGAGAAGAAGTCGCCCACCAGCTCGAACTGGCCGGGGTCCTGGGCGGCGTAGCCGAGCAGGATGGTGGAGTCGGTGGTCCAGGCGGCCACGCGGCCCATCTTCAGGGCCTGGTAGCACTCGGACTCCTTCTGGAAGGAGATGACGTTCTTGTCGGCGTCGGCGTCGCCCAGCTCCTTGAGCAGGTTCTTGATGTTGATCTCGGAGGTCGTGCCCTGCATGGTGGCGATCTTCTTGCCGACGAAGTCCTCCCACTTGGTGAACTGGCCCTTCTTGGCGAGCAGCTTCTGGCCGTCGAAGAAGTAGGTGATGGAGAAGTCGATGGACTTGTCGCGCTCACGCTTGTGGGTCATGTTGGCGATGGACACGTCGATGCGGCCCTGCTGCACGAAGGCGATGCGGGTCTTGTTGTTCACCGCGACGCGCTCCAGGGTGCAGCCCAGGCGCTTGGCCAGCTCCTCGGCCATGTCCACGTCCATGCCGACCCACTCCTTCTTGTCGTTGTAGAAGGCGCCGGGGATGGAGTCGGTCATCAGGCCCACGCGCAGGACCTTGGTCTTCTCGATGTTGTCCCAGGCAGGGCCGGCCAGGGCGGCGCTGGCGGTCATCAGGGCGGCCAGGCAGGCCAGGGCGACGATCTTCGACAGTTTCATGGTCTTCTCCTCGCAGTGCAGACGTTGGTGTGACGGTACGCTATCCAAGTCCCACCCCTAGTGGGTGAGGATCTTGCTCAGGAAGTCCTTGGTGCGCTCGTTCTGGGCGTTGGTGAAGAACTCGTGGGGCGTGTTCTCCTCGATGAGGCAGCCGCCGTCCATGAACACGATGCGGTCGGCGACCTCGCGGGCGAAGCCCATCTCGTGGGTCACGCAGACCATGGTCATGCCCTCGCGGGCCAGGGTCTTCATCACGTCCAGCACCTCGTTGATCATCTCCGGGTCCAGGGCGCTGGTGGGCTCGTCGAAGAGCATGATGCGCGGGCGCATGGCCAGCCCGCGCGCGATGGCCACGCGCTGCTGCTGGCCGCCCGAGAGCTGGCAGGGGTATTTGTGGGCCTGGTCGGGGATGTTGACCTTGGCCAGCAGGTTCATGCCCAGCTCCTCGGCCTCGCGCCGCCCCATGCCGCGCACGAGGATGGGCGCCAGGGTGATGTTGTCCAAGACGCTCATGTGCGGGTAGAGGTTGAACTGCTGGAACACGAAGCCGATCTCGGCGCGCAGCATGGTCAGATTGGTCTTGGGGTCGGCCAGGCTGTGGCCGTCCACGACGATCTCGCCCTTCTGGATGGGCTCCAGGCGGTTGATGCAGCGGATGAGCGTGCTCTTGCCCGAGCCGCTAGGCCCGCAGACCACCACCACCTCGCCCTCGGCGATGTCCAGGGTGATGTCCTGGAGCACGTGCATGTCGCCGTACCATTTGTTGACGTGGCGGAACTGGATCAAAGTCTTCTCCGGTGGCTGGTTTTCTCGGGGTGTGCCCTACGTAGCAGAGTCGCGCCCGCCGGGCAAGGCGGCCTCGCCCGGGGCCAGCAGGGCCCGGGAGAGGGCGGCCAGGAAGGCGTCCACGTCGGCGGGGGTGGTGTCGAAGGAGGCCACCCAGCGCGCCTCGCAGGTCGGCTCGTCCCAGATGTAGAAAAAATGGTGCTCCAGCAGGGCGCGGGCCGCCGCAGGGGGGATGCGCGCGAACACGGCGTTGGTCTGCACCGGGCGGGCGATCTCCACCCCGGGCAGGGCCGCCGCGCCATCGGCCAGGCGCCGGGCCATGGCGTTGGCGTTTTGCGCGTTGGCCAGCCACAGGCCGTCTTCCAGCAGGGCGGCGTACTGCGCGGCGACAAAGCGCATCTTGCTGTGCAACTGCATGGACTGCTTGCGGATGTAGGGGAAGGCCCGGGTGCGCCCGGGGTCGGCGAAGACCACGGCCTCGCCGAACATCAGCCCGTTTTTCGTGCCGCCGAAGGAGAGCACGTCCACCCCCGCATCGAAGCTGGCCTCGCGCAGGGAGCAGCCCAGGGCCGCGGCGGCGTTGGCCAGCCGGGCGCCGTCCATGTGCACGGCCAGGCCGTGGGCGTGGGCCCGGTCGGCCACGGCGCGGATTTCGTCCGGGGTGTAGACGGTGCCCAGCTCCGTGGCCTGGGTCAGGGACACGGCCCCGGGCTGGGAGTGGTGCTGGAAGCCCAGGCAGTGCAGGTGGCGGTCGATGGCCTCGGGGCCGATGCGCCCGTCCTGGCCGGGCTCGGCGTAGAGCTTGGCTCCGGTGAAGCGCTCGGGCGCGCCGCATTCGTCCACGTTGATGTGCGCGCTGGCGCAGCAGATCACGGCCTGCCAGGGCTGGACCAGGGCCGCCAGGGCCGCGGCGTTGGCCCCGGTGCCGTTGTAGACGAAAAAGACGCGCGCCCCGGGCCCGAAGGCCTCGGCGAACAGCGCCTCGGCCCGGCGGGTGTGCGGGTCGTCGCCGTAGGCCACGCAGTGCCCCGCGTTGGCCTGGGCCAGGGCCTGCATGACCCTGGGGTGGACCCCGGAATTGTTGTCGCTGGCAAAACTTGCGTGTGTCATGAAGAGCCCCGGCAGTGGCGGCGGGCATCAGCGCCCCTGGCCGCAAAGCCGGGCTTGTAATCCGAAAAGCCGGTCAGGTAAAGCCGCAATCGGCCCGGGGGGCCGGATTTGGCGGCTCGCGGGGCGGGGCGCGCCGTGGCGCGGGGCCGGGCCGGAGCCCGGCTCAGTTCCCGGCGGCCTGCTGCTCGTGGCACTCCGTCAGCTCGCAGACGATCTCCACCAGCTCCACGGTCTGGTTCACGCGCCAGGAGAATTCCTCGGCGGCGAAGGGCTTGTGCAGGAAGTCGTTGGCCCCGTGCTTGAGGAACTTGGCCGTCATGGCCGACTCGCCCGCGCCGGAGATGCCCACGATGGCCAGCTGCTGCTTCTTGTAGCGGCGGCGGACCTCGCTGGTCAGCTCGTAGCCGTCCATTTCGGGCATCTCGTAGTCGGTGACGATGAGTTTGATGTCGGGGTGGGCGTCCAGCACCTCCAGGGCCCGGCGGCCATTCTCGGCCTCCAGTACCTGGTAGTTCTGGATTTCCAGCAGGTTGCGCACGGTGCCCCGGGCAGTGCGCGAGTCGTCCACCACCAGGGCCTTGATGAACTGGTTCTTGAACAGGCGCTCGATCTTGCTCTCCACGTCGTCGAGCACGACGATGCTCTCCTTGAGCACGTAGTCGGCCACGTTGCGCGCCAAAAGCGCGTCGCGCACCTCGTCCTTGAAGGTGGCGGTGAGCACGATGACCGCCAGCCCGTGGCCCTGCACCAGGTCCACGGCCTCGCCGTAGGGGGCGTCGGGCAGGTTGAGGTCCACCACGGCGGCGAAGATCTCGTCGCGCATGGTGTCCAGCACGCGGGCGGCCTCCTGCAGGGAGTCGGCACTCACGGTGCGGAAGGTGGTCATGGCTTCGAGGTGGCGGCAGATGATCTTGGCCTGGACGTGGCTGTCCTCGACCACGAGGATCTTCTGGGCTTTGGGTTCGGTTTCGCTCATGCGGCGCTCCGGCTGCGGCGTTGACGTTGGGCGGGGGCTGCCCGGCAGGGCGGCTGCGGTCGCACCCGTCCAGATGGGCAGTATGGCAGAAAAGAGCCCCCGAGGAAAGGGGCCAATGCCAGGGGTTGCGCCCGGGGGCGGGCCGGGGCATTGTGGCCTTTGCGGCGCGGGGCTCCGCGCAGACCGTCAGCACCAGGAGAACGCCATGGACATCTTCGAGGCCATTCATACCCGGCGCAGCGTGCGCTCCTTCGAGCCCGCGCCCGTTGCCGAGGAGCACATCCGGACCCTGCTGGAGGCGGCCATGGCCGCGCCCAGCGCGGGCAACGCCCAGCCCTGGGAGTTCGTGGTCGTCACCGACCGCGCCCTGCTGGACGCCGTGCCCGCCATCCACCCCTACGCGGCCATGTGCCGCCAGGCGCCGCTGGCCATCCTGGTCTGCGGCGACACCGGGCGCGAGAAATACCCGGGCTTCTGGGTCCAGGACTGCGCGGCGGCGGTGCAGAACCTGCTGCTGGCCGCGCGCGGCCTGGGCCTGGGCGCGGTGTGGACGGGCATCCACCCCGTGGCCGAGCGCGAGGAGGCCTTCCGCCGGATGTTCGGGCTGCCCGCCTCTGTGGTGCCCCTGGCCCTTGTGCCCGTGGGCCACACCACCCAGCCCCAGGGCCGCAAGGAGCGCTTCGACGCGGCCCGCGTGCGCCGCAACCGCTGGGAGGGCCGCTAGCATGGGCGCCGCCAGGGATGTCGTCACCGTCACCGCGCGCCTCACCGCGCGCCCCGGCCAGCAGGGCGCCCTGCGCGAGGCCCTGCGCCCGCTCATCGCGGCCACCCGCGCCGAGCCCGGCTGCCTGCGCTACGACCTGCTGGTGGCCGGGGGCGACCCTTGCGCCTTTTTGCTGCTCGAAGCCTGGGCTTCGGCCCAGGCCCTTGCCGAACATCAGAAAAGCCCGCATATTGCGGCCTTCCGCGCGCTGGCCGGGCCCCTGCTGGCGGACTCGGTGGTGGAGACCTTCACCGACGTGGACGTGGCCGGGCGTCAGGCGTAGCCGGGCCTCGCCGGGCGCACCCGGGCGGAACCGGATGCGCCCGGGCGCGGCGGGCGCCCCAACCCCAACCAGAGGACAAGCACCCATGCCTGGACCTTTCGATCCCGCCGCCATCGGCGGGTTGCAACTGCGGAACCGATTCGTGCGCTCGGCCACCTGGGAGGGCATGGCTGGCGAAGGCGGCGAGGCCACGCCCCGGCTGGCCGCCCTGCTGCGGACCCTGGCCCGGGGCGGGGTGGGCCTGGTCATCCCCGGCCACGCCTACGTGCGCCCCGAGGGCCAGGCCGGGCCCTGGCAGCTGGGCATCCACGACGACGCCCTGGTCCCCGGGCTGGCCACCCTGGCGGCGGCCATCCACGAGGGCGGCGCGGCGGCCTGCTGCCAGCTGGCCCACGCCGGGCTGCGCGCCCGGCGCGAGCTCACGGGCCTGGACCCCGTGGGCCCCTCGCGCTTCGACGCCTCCGGGCGCGACCGGCTCTGCCGCGCCCTGGAGACGGACGAGCTGGGCGCCCTGGCCCAGGCCTTCGGCGCCGCAGCCCGCCGGGCGCGCGAGGCCGGGTTCGACGCGGTGCAGATCCACGCCGCCCACGGCTTTCTGCTCTCGCAGTTCCTCTCCGCCCAGTTCAACCGCCGCGAGGACGGCTACGGCGGCCCCCTGGAGAACCGCTCGCGGCTGCTCCTGGAGGTCTACGCCGCCGTGCGCGCCGCCGTGGGGCCGGACTTTCCGGTGCTGGTGAAGATCAACTCCAACGACTACCTGGTGGCCAACAAGACCGCGTTCCACGACCAGGACATGCTCGCCGTGTGCGCGGCCCTGGCCGGGGCCGGGCTGGACGCCGTGGAGCTTTCGGGCGGCACGCAGGACTCGGGCAAGTACGCCCCGGTGCGCATGGGCACCATCCGCGAGGACCGCGAGGGCTACTACCGCCTGCCCGCCAAATGGTTCAAGGAGCGCCTGGACCTGCCGCTGATCCTCACCGGGGGCGTCCGCTCCCTGCCCAAGGTCCGCGAGTTCCTGGGCAGCGGCATCTGCGACTTCATCGGCCTGAGCAGGCCGCTCATCTGCGAGCCCGCCCTGGTGCGTCGCTGGAGCGAGGGCGACGAGGGCCCGTCGCTGTGCAAATCCGAGAACATGTGCCTCAAGGCCGCCCGGGCGGGAGAAGGCCTGTTCTGCAAGCTGCGCCAGGTGCAGCGCAAGGGCGCCAAAGCCGCCGGGGCCTGACCGGGCGCCCGGCGGAATTCCGCCTGCCGGGCCCGCTCGGCGCAACGCCGCCGCCGCCGTCCCCTTGCCGGGGGCGGCGGCGTGCGTTTTGGCGGGCGGTGGCCCGGCCCGGCCTCCGGGGCGGGCCGCCCGGGAGAAGGGCGGCCCGCTGTCGGAGGCGGAGCGCGCTACAGCTTCTTCTGAAGCCGGGCGCGAAGCCAGATGGCTACGAGGTTCATGCCCAGGACCAGGGCGATGAGCACCAGCGCCGTGCCGTATTGCAGGGGGCGGGTCTGCTCGATGTCGGTCCCGGCGGTGGCCAGCACGTAGATGTGGTACGGCAGGGCCATGACGTCGCTGAAGATGGAGTCGGGCATCTTGGGCGTGAAGAACACGGCAGCGGTGAACATGATCGCCGCCGTCTCGCCCGCCGCGCGCGACAGCCCGAGGATGGAGCCGGTGAGCATGCCGGGCAGGGCGGCGGGCAGCACCACGCGCGAGATGGTCTGCCACTTGGTGGCCCCCAGGCCCAGGGAGGCCTCGCGGTAGGTGTCGGGCACGCTGCGCAGGGCTTCCTCGGCGGTGCCGATGATCACCGGCAGCACCAGCACGCCCAGGGTCAGCACGCCCGCCAGGATGGACACCCCAAGGCCCATGAAGGTCACGAAGAAGGCCAGGCCGAACAGGCCGAAGACCACCGAGGGCACGCCCGCCAGGTTGTTGATGCCCAGGCGGATGACGCGCACCAGCTTGGGGTTGGTGGCGTATTCGTTCAGGTAGATGGCCGAGGCCACCCCCAGGGGGAAGGACACGATCATGGACCCGAAGGCCAGGATGGCCGTGCCCACGATGCAGGGCCAGATGCCGCCCTGGGTCATGGAGTTGCGCGGGACCTCGGTCAGGAACTCCCAGGAGATGGCGGGCAGGCCGTTGTAGGCCAGGAACGCGCAGATCACGGCCAGGGCCAGGCCGTTGACCACGGCGGCCCCGCGAAACAGGGTGAACCAGGTCTTTTCCGTCAGGCCCCGGTAGCCCAGGCCGCCCCGCCGGGCGGCGCGCTCCTGGGTCGCGCTGGGCGCGGGGGCGAGGGTGGTGCTCATGGTGGTCTCTCCGGTGGTGGACATGCGGCACTCCTGCGGCGGCCTAGAGGGTCGCGGCGCCGACCTGCTTGTGCTTGTTGGCGATGGTGTCGGCGACGATGTTGAAGGCCATGGTGAACAGGAACAGCACGATGCCCGTGGCGAACAGGGCGTAGTAATGGTCGCCCCGGAAGGGGGCCTCGGCCATTTCCGCCGCGATGCTCGCGGGCATGGGCCGCACCGGGGAGAACAGCGAGCCGGGCACCATGGCCGCGCCGCCCGCGACCATGAGCACGACCATGGTCTCGCCGATGGCGCGCGACATGCCCAGGATCACGGCGGTGCTGATGCCCGACAGGCTGGCCGGGAGGATGACCCGCTGGATGGTCTCCCAGTGGGTGGCGCCCAGGGCCAGGGAGGCCTCCTTGAGCTCCTTGGGCACGCTGAAGATGGCGTCCTCGGAGATAGAGCAGATGGTCGGCACGGACATGAAGGCCAGCATCACCGCGGCGTTGAACAGGTTCAGGCCCGTGGGGATGTCGAACACGTCCTGCAAAAAGGGCGCGAAGAGCACCATGCCGAAGAAGCCGATGACCACCGAGGGCAGCGCCGCCAGCAGCTCCACCACCGGCTTGACGTAGCCGCGCACCCGGGGCCGGGCGATCTCGGCCAGGTAGATGGCCGTCATCACGCCCAGGGGGATGGCCAGGGCCGACGAGGCCACCGTGACCAGCACCGAGCCGACGAGCAGCGGGAAGATGCCGAAGTCCGGCGGGTCGGACGTGGGGTACCACTCGTGGCCGAACAGGAACTTGAGCGGCGGGTACTCGTGGAAGATGGGCAGGCCTTCCATGAACAGGAAGACCATGATCAGGGCCAGGACGAGGATGGACGTGGAGGCGGTGAGCAGAAACGTCCTCCGGATCACCTTTTCCTTGAGCTTTCGATCCATCATTGGCTGTGTTCTCCGCTGGGTGGTGTGCCCGGGCTCCGCTCCGACACGGGGCCTGGGGACGATTTTCCCCCCGCCGGCATGGGCCGGCGGGGGGTGTGTCGCCGGGGGCTTCTCCCTCCCCCGGCGGCGGGTCGCCCTGGTCTAGTACAGCGGCACGAAGCCGGCGTCCTTGGCGTGGGCCTGGCCGTACTTGGGATGCAGCATGTACATCACGAAGGAGGCCAGCTCGCCCTCGGGCCAGCCGTTGGTGAACAGGAACAGGAAGCGGGAGACCGGGTACTTGCCGGAGGAGGCGGTCTCGGGGTTGCCCTCGATGCCGTTGACCTTCACGCCCTTGAGGGAGGCGTCCAGGTAGCCGTAGCCCACGTAGCCGATGGCGTACTTGTTCTTGGACACGGCCTGGGCCACGGCGCCGTTGGAGGCCTGCAGCAGGGCCCCGGCGAACACGCGCTCCTTGTTCAGGATCTTCTCGTCCCAGGTCTCGTAGGTGCCCGAGGAGGTGTCACGCGAGATGACCACGATCTGCTTGTCCTCGCCGCCCAGGTCCTTCCAGTTGGTGGTCTTGCCGGTGTAGATGTCGCGCAGCTGCTCGATGGTCAGGTCGCCCACCGGGTTCTCGGGGTGCACCACGGGCACCAGGGCGTCGATGGCGACGGCGAAGGGCACGGGGTAGACGCCCTTTTCCATGGCCAGGGCCACTTCCTTGTCCTTCATGAAGCGGGAGGCCATGCACAGGTCGGTGGTGCCGTCGATGATGGCCTTGATGCCGTTGCCCGAGCCGCCGCCGGACACGGACAGGGTGGTCTCGGGGTGGGCTTTCATGTAGGCCTCCACGGCCTTCTGCATGATGGGCAGCACGGTGGTGGAGCCGGAAACGCCGATCTGGGCGGCCCAGGCGCTGGCCGAGAAGGCCACGACCATGAAGGCGGCGAGAAGCAGGTTCTTGATGCGCATGTGATCCTCCAAACAAATGGGTTTTGTGGGCACAGTCGGGTCGGCTGCCCTCGGCAACCGATGCGAGAGGTTTAGGCGCGCGATGTTACAGGGGAGTTACGGGGGGGCAGAGAATGTGTGACAGGATTGTGCGGTTATATCTATCTGGAATAAAAGATATATTTTGATTTGCCCCTCTCGGGCGCCGGGCCTGGTCCGGCCGGGGCGGGGTGCTTTCGCCACGGCACGCGTTTGCCGGGGCCGGGCCGGGCGGCGGGCCGGATTGCGGCGGCTGTGGCCGTCCGGTGACGTTTCTAAAACATTTCTAGAAGGAGTTTACACAGGGTGGCGATTGCACTAGCCTGGGCTCAAACCTGGGCCGATTCTCCCCCGGGATGCTCCAGGCTGGAGCCGTTGAAGGAGGCGACACTGAGGAACCTCAGCCATAAGGATAGCCCCCGGCAATGCACCAAGCCCCGAAGAACTACATTGTCGATACCAACGTCCTGATCGAGAATCCGTACAGCATCCTGAGCCTTCGTAACGGCAACGAAAACAACATCTACATTCCCTACCACGTTCTCATCGAGCTGAACTCGCTCAAGACGAACCCCCGCCTGCGGCATATCGTGGCCAAGGTCATCGACGTGCTGCTGGAAAACCGCGACCACATCCAGTTCATCCGCAACGGCGCAAGCGTCTCCCATTTCACCGAAGAGGTGGTGGACAACTTCATCCTGCGCGAGATCAAGGACAGCCCCGAGATTCCCGACCCCATCCTGGTGACCAACGACCGCATCCTGCAACTGCAAGCCGGGATGCTGGATATCGCCAGCGAGGAATTCAAGGATTCCAAGCCGTTCGAGTCCGAGTCCCAGCTCTACACCGGCTTTTGCGACAACGGCGACAAGCCCCTGCCCAACAGCTTCCGCTGGGTGGAGGGCAAGCCCGTCATGTCCGCGCCCTCGGGCGAGCGGGCCATCACCTGGCAGCACACGCCCTGGAACGTCAAACCCCGCTCGGTGTACCAGAACCTGGCCCTGGAACTGATCATGGACGACGCCATCGACCTGGTGTCCGTGCAGAGCGAGGCCGGGTTCGGCAAGACCTACCTGGCCCTGGCCGCCGCCCTGTACCTGACCCTGGAGAAGCGCCGTTTCGAGAAGATCTTCGTGCTCAAGCCGACCATCGAGCTGGGGGCCAAGCTCGGCTTCCTGCCCGGGGCCATCGAGGAGAAGATGGAGCCCTACGTGCGCTACATCATGGACCTCGTGCTCAAGCTGCACGCCCAGCGCCCGGCCAACAAGATCTTCGCCGACCCCGAGGCCCACGTGCCGCGCTACAACACCAAGCGCTTCGAGATCCTGCCCCTGGCCTTCATCCGTGGCATGAACATCGAAAACGCCATCGTCATCGTGGACGAATGCCAGAACCTGTCGCGGGCCGAAGTCCGCGCCCTGCTCACGCGCATGGGCGAGGGCGTGAAGTGCCTGTGCCTGGGCGACACCAGCCAGGTGGACAACCCCTACCTCAGCGAATCCAACAATGGCCTGAACTGGATCGTGCGCAAATTCAAGGGCTTCGACAACTACGCGCACATCGTGCTCAAGGGCGACCGCTCGCGCGGGCCCATCACCGACCTGGTGCTGCGCTCCAAGCTGTAGCGCCGCGTCCGGGGCGCCCAGGCCTCTGCCGCGCGGGCCGCGCCGGGAAAATCCGGTGCGGCCCGCCGCGTTTTCCGGCCTCGCCGCGCCGCGCCGCGTCGCGCAACGCGGCACCGAACTTGCTTGCCCCGCAGGGTGGGAAAATTGTGCAGGAGGCAGGCATGGACATCGAACTTTCCGCCACCCTGGGCCCGGGCCTGCTCCAGGACCGCGCAGCCTTTGCGGCGCGCGGCCCCGGGAGTGCGGCCTTCCCCGATCCGGCGACCTTGGAGGACTCCTGCCCGGCCCTGCCCGAGGGCGTGACCTCCGGCGCGGCCAGCTTCGAGGACGCCAACGCCGCGCGGGCGGCCCTGGAGCGCGAAGCCCGGCTCCAGACCATCCGCGACTACATCGAAACCTGCGGCGCCCCCGAGGAAAAGGACCAGACCGGCTCGCCGGACGAAACCTTTTGGGACTACCTGCAACGCCAGGAGGACCCCAAGACCCGCCAGGGCCTGCCCCTTTTGGCCAACCAGACCTGGGGCATGGCCATCCAGGACCCTGACGACCAGGGCAGCGTGCACGTCTTCACGGTCAAGACCGATAAACGGGGCAAGGCTAAGATTACCCGGCACATGGAGTTCGACTCCGGCGACGGCCAGGACCGCTCCAAGCTCACCCGCCGCCGCGCCGAGGACGCCACGGCCCCCGGCGACAGCCCGGAGCAGCCCGGCGCCCAGGCTGCGGCCCCCGCCGCCCAGTCCGCCGCCGCTCGCAGCGAAACCCGCGCCCGGCGCGCCGACGACCGCCAGTGCTGAACCCCGCCCGCAACGCGCGAGGCCGGGCGCCGGGGTTTTCCCCGGCGCCCGGCCTCGCATTTTCTGCCGCGCTGCCCCCCCGCGCGCCCTACACGGCCTCGAAGAACGTGTCGCGCTCCACGGGCGTGAAGCCCGCCTGCTCGATGGCCTCGCGCAGCCCGGCCACGGTCAGGCCCTTGGGGCTGGTGGCGCCCGCCGCGTGGCCGACCTTCTCCTCGACGAGCGTGCCGTCGAAGTCGTCGGCCCCGGCGGCCAGGGCCAGCTGCGCGGGCTTGATGCCCGAAAAGGCCCAGTACGCCTTGATGTGCGCCACGTTGTCCAGGAAAAGCCGCGACAGGGCGATCATCTTCAGGTAGTCCAGCCCGTCGGTGCCCGGGGCGCCCAACTCGTTGTTGCCCGGCTGGTATTGCAGCGGGATGAAACACAAAAAACCGCCCGTGCGGTCCTGGAGATCGCGCAAGGCCGCCAGGTGCTCCACGCGGTCGGCCCAGGTTTCCACATGGCCGAACAGCAGGGTGCAGTTGGTGCGCAGGCCCATGCCGTGGGCCAGCTCGTGGATTTCCAGCCAGTCCTTGCCGGGCAGCTTCTCGGGGCACAGCCGCTGGCGCAGGGCCGGGGAAAAGACCTCCGCCCCGCCGCCGGGCAGGGCGTCCAGCCCCGCCGCGCGCAGCTCCTCCAGCACCCGGGCCCGCGTGCGCCCGTAGCGCTCGGCCAGATAGGCCACCTCCACCGCCGTGAAGGCCTTGACCCGCAACCCCGGGCGCGCGGCCTTCACCCGCGCCACCAGATCCAGATAATACTCGTACGGCAGGTCGGGGTTCAGCCCGCCCACGATATGCACCTCGCGGATGGGCTCGCCCGCGCGCGCCGCCACCAGCGCCGCCGCCTGCTCCGGGGTGTGCGTGTAGGCCCCCGCATCACCCGCGCGCTTGGAAAACGCGCAGAACCGGCAGGCGTTGGCGCAGACGTTGGTGTAGTTCAGATGCTGGTTGTAGACGTAATAGGCCCTGCGCCCGTGGCGCGCCGCGCGCGCCGCGCCGCCCAGCTCGCCCAGGGTGTGCACGTCGCACCCCAGGGCCAGCTCCAGGGCCTGGGCCGCGTCCAGGCGCGCCCCACCGCGCACCGCCTCGATAATCTGCTGCATGACGTTCCTCGGCATTCGAAAAGGACCCCCGGCGGCCTCACCGCCCGGGCGCGCCCACCATACGGACCGCCCGGGGCGGAGTAAAGGGCCGGGCGCACGGGGGGGGGCGGGGTGCGAGGGAATGGGCGGGGGAGGGGAAAACCCCCTTTTCTTGAGGAGAAAAGGGGGTTTTCCCCTCCCCC